>CALJZV010000388.1 GCA_937983475.1 uncultured Verrucomicrobiales bacterium | reverse complement strand
GCTTTCCCTCGCGGCGCAGACCGCCAAGGCGTGGTTCGCGGCCACCGAAGCGCGCCGGCAGGTGGAGATCGCTGAGGCGACGGTGAACAGTTTTCGCCTGACAGCCCAGCAGGTGCGCGACCGTTACGAGCGCGGGCTGAGGCCGTCACTGGACTTGCGCCTGGCCGAGGCCAACTTCGCGGCGGCGGAATCGCTGTTGAGCGAGCGCCGGAATTTTTCAGAGCGCGCGACACGCCAGTTGGAGCTGCTCCTGGGTCGCTATCCTTCCGGTAAAATAAAAACCTCCGCAACGCTTCAGGAAGTTCCGGAGCCGGTTCCCGCCGGGCTGCCCGCCGAACTGGTGGCGCGGCGCCCGGACCTGGCGGCCGCCGAGCAGCGCGTGTTTGCCGCCGACGCCCGCGTGGCGCAGGCCCGGGCAACCCTGTATCCGCGCATCAGCCTCACGGGCAGCGGCGGGACGTCCAGCAGCGAGCTGGAGGATTTGCTTTCCAGCCAGTTCAAGGTCTGGACGATTGCGGGCAACCTGGCGCAGCCGCTGTTCGAGGGCGGGCGGTTGCGGGCCAATGTGGACCTGAGCCAAGCGCGAATGCGTCAGGCGCTGGCGGCGTTCCAGGGCGAGGCCTTGCGCGCCTTTGGCGAAGTGGAGAACGCGCTGGCTGCCGAGCAATGGCTGGGCCGCCGCGAGGAGGAATTGAAACGGGCCTTTGAGCAGGCATCCGCCGCGAAGGCGCTGGCCGAGGATCGCTACCGGCGCGGCCTGGAAATTTTCGCCACGGTGCTGGACGCTCAGCGGCGGGCGCTGGAGACGGAAACTCAATTGACTACCGTGCGCCGGTTGCGCTTGGAAAACCGGGTGGATCTGCACCTGGCACTCGGCGGTGGGTTTTCTGGTGAAACCCTCGCCAATGAGCCGAAGCAAGGCCAGACCCGGAAAAAACGTTCATGAAGAAACATCTCAGATGGTTGCTGCCGTTGGTTGTCGTGGCGCTGGGCGTCGCGGCGGCCGGGCTTTTGGTGAAATATGGCAAGAAAGTCAAACCGAGCCCCGTCGCGCCGCTGCCGCCGCTGGTGCAGGTGATTCCTGTTCAAGTGGAGGATCACCGGTTCATCGTTCGCTCGCAGGGCACGGTGATGCCGCGCACTGAAATTCAACTGGTTCCCGAGGTGTCCGGGCGCGTGGTCTGGATCGCGCAGTCCTTTGCGGCGGGCGGATTCTTCAACGAGGGAGAGGCGTTGCTGAAAATCGAGCCGCGCGATTTTGAACTGGCCGCGACCAATGCCCGGGCGCGACTGGCCGAGGCGCGGGTTCGCCTGCAACGCGAGGAAGCCGAATCGGAACTGGCACGCAAGGAATGGAAGAGTTTGGGCCAGGGCGACCCCAGCCCGCTCACGCTCCGCGAACCACAACTGGCCGAGGCTCAGGCAGCGATTGCCTCGGCGGAGGCCGCGCTGGAGCAGGCCGAACGTGACTTGAAGCGCACGGTGATCCGCGCGCCGTTTGACGGGCGCGTCAGCCAGGAAACCGTGGACGCGGGCCAGGTTGTGACACGCGGTTCCCCGGTGGCGCGTTTGTATGCGGTGGACCACGCGGAGGTGCGTTTGCCGCTTTCGGTCGATGAGTTGGCCTATCTGGATTTGCCTTCGCCTTTGAAGGGTTACGAAAAATCGGAGCCCGAGCCTGGGCCATTGGTTAAATTAAAAGGCAATTATGCCGGTGAAACGCATGAGTGGACCGGACGCGTTGTTCGCACCGAGGGCGAGATTGATCCGCGCACCCGAATGGCCTATGTGGTGGCCCGAGTAGAGGATCCGTATGCCCGCAGCGCGGGCGGCGACCGTCCGCCTCTGGCTCCCGGATTGTTCGTGAAGGCCGAAATTTCCGGGCGGCTGGTCAAAGACGTGGTGGTCCTGCCACGCACAGCCCTGCGCGGCAAAGAGCGCGTGCTGATCGTGGACAAGGAGGAGCGGTTGCGGTGGCGTCCGGTGGAGATCGCCCGCGCCAGTCGGGAGCAGGTGGTGGTCCGCTCTGGGCTCAAGTCCGGAGAGCGCGTGTGCGTTTCACCGGTGGACGTCGTTGTGGACGGCATGAAAGTCCGGGTGGCCGAAAACGAAGCCAGTCAACCCCAGCCTAAACCTGCCGTTTCAAGCACGCCATGAGCCGGATCATTGAATGGTTTGCGCGCAACCCGGTCGCCGCCAATTTGCTGGCGGTGTTGATCGTGGTCAGCGGCCTGCTCACGGTGGGGTTCATTCGCCAGGAAGTGTTTCCTGAATTTTCCTCCGACATGATTTCGGTCGCGGTGGTCTATCCGGGCGCGGCGCCGGAGGAGGTTGAGGAGGGCATCTGCGTCCGCATCGAGGAAGCCATCCAAAGCCTGGACGGCATCAAGAAGGTGACATCCACTGCGGCTGAGGGCGCGGGCACAGTGGTGGTGGAATTGCTTCCCGAGGCCGATCCGCGCGATGTGCTCGACGATGTCAAATCCCGCGTGGACGCCATCGACACGTTTCCCGAAGAGGCCGAGAAACCGATCATTCAGGAAATTCTCCTGCGCAAGCAGGTCATCAACGTGGCTGTTTCCGGTCCGGCGGACGAGCGGTCACTGAAGCGCCTTGGGGAACGGGTGCGCGACGACATCGCCGCCATTCCCGGCATCACCCAGGTGGAACTGGCCAACGCGCGGCCTTACGAGGTTTCGATCGAGGTTTCCGAGGAGGCGTTGCGCCGGCATGAATTGACCTTCGATGAGGTGGCGCGCGCGGTGCGGCAGTCGTCGCTGGACCTGCCGGGCGGCTCGATCAAGACGCGCGGCGGCGAAATTCTGTTGCGCACCAAGGGCCAGGCGTATCGCGGCGAGCAGTTCGAGCAACTGGTGTTGCGCACACGCCCGGATGGCACGCGGTTGTTGCTGGGCGACGTCGCCAACGTGGTGGATGGCTTTGCTGAAACCGACCAGTCTTCTCTCTTTGACGGCCAACCGTCGGTTCTGGTGAAGGTGTTTCGGGTCGGCGACCAGAGCGCGCTGGATATTTCGCGCAAGGTGCAGGAATACGTGAAGGACGCGGCGGCCCGGATGCCCGAGGGCATTCAGTTGACCACCTGGCAGGACGACGCCTCTTATTTGCGCAGCCGCCTTGACCTGCTGCTGCGCAACGGCCGGACGGGTTTCATTCTGGTGTTTCTGGTGCTGGCATTGTTCCTGCGGTTCCGGTTGGCGTTCTGGGTTTCGCTCGGCATTCCCATTTCCTTTCTGGGCACGCTATGGTTGCTGCCGGGCCTGGATGTTTCGATCAATTTGATCACGCTCTTCGCGTTCATTCTGGTGCTGGGCATTGTCGTAGACGACGCCATTGTGGTGGGCGAAAACATCCACACGCACCAGCACCACGGCAAAGGCGGGCTGGCTGGGTCCATCGCCGGGGCTAAGGAGGTTTCCGTGCCGGTGATTTTTGCGGTGATGACCACCGTGGCCGCTTTTTTCCCGCTGCTGAACATCGAGGGCAACACCGGCAAAGTCATGCGGGTCATTCCGCTGATTGTCATTCCCACGCTTCTCTTTTCGCTGGTGGAATCGTTGCTGGTGCTGCCGGCGCATCTGAGCCATTTGCACGCCAGGAAACATGAACAGGAAAAGCGCGGCATTCAACGGGTCTGGAACAACTTTCAAGGCCGGTTCGCCAGCGGATTGGAGTGGTTCATTCAAAAGGTTTACCAGCCGTTTCTGGAATGGTGCCTGCATTGGCGCTACTTGACCATGGGCGCGGCCTTGGCGGTGTTGCTCTTCACGCTGGGCCTGGTCGGCGGCGGATGGATTCGGTTTTTCTTTTTTCCGGCGGTCGAGGGCGACAACGTGGCCGCGATGTTGACCATGCCCTTGGGGACTCCAGTGGAAGTCACCGAGGCAGCGGTTAAAAAAATTGAGCAAGCCGCCTGGCAGGTCCGCGATGAAATTGACGCTCAGGGCATCAACGGCGGCAAAAGCATTTACCAACACATGCTTGCCTCGGTGGGGCAGCAGCCTTTCCGCTCCGACCAGAGCCGCGGCCCCGGCGGCGTCCCGCCCGACTGCTCCGGGTCGCACCAGGGTGAGATCCGTATCGAGGTGGCGCCGTCCGAGGAGCGCGACATCACCAGCACCGAGGTGGCCAGGCGCTGGCGCGAGTTGACCGGGCCCATTCCCGGCGCGGTGGAACTGACCTTTACCGCCTCCATATTTTCGCCTGGCGAAGCGGTCAACGTCCAGTTGACCGGCCCCAATGTGGATGACCTGCGTAATGCCGCTGAGAAATTAAAAGGCCGTTTGGCTGGGTACCCGGGCGTGTTCGACATCGCCGACACCTTCCGGGCAGGCAAACAGGAAATCAAATTGCGCATCAAGCCCGAGGCCGAGGCAACCGGGCTGACGCTGGCTGATCTGGCGCGGCAGGTGAGGCAGGGATTTTACGGCGAGGAAGCCCAGCGCATCCAGCGCGGACGTGACGACGTGAAGGTGATGGTGCGGTATCCCTATGCGGCCCGGCGGTCGCTCGGCGACCGGGAGGAGATGCGCATCCGGCTCCCTGACGGAACCGAAGGGCCCTGCGCCACGGTGGCCGAGGCGGACCTGGGCCACGGGTTTGCAACGATCCGGCGCGTGGACCGCCGCCGCGCCATCAACGTCACCGCCGACGTGGACCCGGCCAAGGGCGAGCCGGATAAAATCGTGGCCGACCTCGAAGAGAATTTCCTCCCTCAACTCAAGGCCGAGCATCCGGCGATCCAGTTTGGCTTTGAGGGCGCGCGCCGCGAGCAGGCCGAGACTTTGGGTGGATTGCTGCGGGGATTCATTCTCGCGCTGGTGGCGATTTACGCGCTTTTGGCCATTCCGTTCAAATCCTACATTCAACCGTTGATCGTTATGACCGCGATTCCGTTCGGCCTGGTGGGTGCCGTCTGGGGGCATGTCATCATGGGCATGGACATGACGGTGCTATCGGGATTCGGTGTCGTGGCGCTCACCGGCGTCGTGGTCAACGACAGCCTGGTCATGGTGGACTGGGTGAACCGGATGCGCGCCAGGGGCACTCCGCAGTTGGATGCGGTGCGCAAGGCCGGCGTGGCGCGGTTTCGTCCCATTTTGCTCACCTCTCTGACAACCTTCGCGGGCCTGACGCCGCTGCTGCTGGAGAAGAGCGTCCAGGCGAAGTTCCTGGTGCCGATGGCCATTTCGCTGGGCTTTGGTGTGATGTTCGCCACTTTCATCACGCTCTTGCTGGTGCCCTCCAGCTATATCATTCTGGAGGACATCAGGCGCGGGTTTGCCCGCCTGACTGGCGCGGAACTGAAGCGCGGCGGGCCGCTGGCGGAGGCGAAGGAAACCTCGCCGTGACGTGAACGGTTTCATTTAACCATTGGAGAAATAAAACACCATGGCATCACCACGATGGATTCTGATGGCAATGTCGTTGGCCCTGCTGGGCGCGACCGGTTGTTCGCGATTTGAGCGCGACTGGAGGGCCGCAGGCAAAGAACCCGCGCCCGCCGGAGAAATCCGAGGGCGGTGGCAGGGCACCTGGCACAGCGAACCCACCGGCCACACCGGCAAGCTGCGCTGCCTGCTCACGCCAATTTCCAAGGAGAAGTACGAGGCCCGTTTTCATGCAAAATACAAAAGGGTTCTCAGTTTCCGCTATACCGCGGAGTTCACCGGCAGCAAAAGCAACGAGGTCTTTTATTTTTCCGGAAATGCTGATTTGGGAAAGCTGGCCGGAGGCGTTTATCACTACGAAGGTCATGTTGCGCCGACCAATTTCTTTTCCATTTACCGGGCCAAATATGACAGGGGCACCTTCCAGATGCAGCGGCCCAAGTAAACAACTCGCCTTCAAAAAGAGTTTTGCCCCGGTTGGCCTCCCGCTATAAGTCTGCGAAACATTCCAATCATGAAACTGTTACTTCGAGTTCACTTCTACTGTCTGGCCTTCCTTGCCGCCGCCTCTCTCACTGCTCAGGAGGCAAAGAAAACCGAATCCCTGGCGGAGTTCCAGGAGCGCCTCAAGGCCGCCGCGACCCATCCGCGCTTTGAGGCCGCCATGCTGGGCATCAAGGTGGAATCGCTAGACACCGGCAAAGTCATATACGAGCAGCATGCGGAAAAACTGCTCAAGCCCGCCTCCAACGCCAAAATTTACAGCGGCGCCCTGGCCCTGGATCGCCTCGGGCCCGATTACCGGATTCGCACCTCGTTTTATTCCAAATCCAAATCCGACAAATCCGGCACGCTGCGCGGTGATCTTTTGGTCTATGGCCGGGGCGACCCTTCATTTTCCCATCGGTTCAATGACGGGGATTATTCCAAGGCGCTGGATCAATTGGCCGACGCTGTGGTGAAGGCTGGAATCAAGCGCATCAAAGGTGATTTGATTGGCGACGACAGTTTTTTCCGCGGACCTCATTACGGCAGTTCCTGGACGTGGGATGACTTGCAGTATTACTACGGCGCGGAAGTCTCGGCGCTGACCTTGCAGGAAAATGTGGCGGACCTGATTTTCCGTCCGGGCGAAAAGATCGGTGACCCGGTCAAAATCACGACCAAGCCGCAGACCGATTATTTGACCTTCATCAACCGCGCCAAAACGGTGGCCAAGGGCGGAGCCCGCAGCATTCGTTTGCACCGTCCGGTCGGCGAAAACGTGGTCTATGTCTGGGGCAGTCTGCCGCTTGGCGACGCGCCCTACGAGGATGCGGTGGCTGTAGGCGATGCGACGCGATGGTTTGTGACGCTGCTGAAGGAGGCGCTGGCCAAGCGCGGTGTCAAAGTGTCCGGCAACCTGCGCACCGTCAATTGGCTGGACCGCGAAGCCGATCCTTTGGATGTCACCAGGCTTGTTGAGGTGGCTAACATTGAATCCAAACCGATGTCGGAAATCGTCATTCACATGATGAAACCCTCCCAGAATCTTTACGCGCACCTGCTCCTGTTGCAGGTGGGCGAAAAGGTGCGCACGACAGAGAGCCAGCGATTCCATTCAGATGACCTGGGATTGATGGAGCTTGGAAAGTTTCTCAGCGAAGCCGGTGTTAAAAAGGGCGATGTGCTCCTGGACGAGGGCTCGGGCCTGTCACGCAGTTGCCTGCTCAAGCCTGCGGCGTCCGTCCAACTGCTCAAGCACATGCACCAGCATCGATACGCCGACGCCTTTGCCGCGTCGCTGCCGGTGGCCGGGGTGGACGGCACGTTGCGCAGCCGCTTCAAAGGCACGCCGGCGGAAAAAAATCTGCGCGCCAAAACCGGAACCATTCGTTACGTCAACAGCCTATCGGGCTACGTCACCACCTTGGCCGGAGAAAAATTGGTCTTCTCCGTCATGCTCAATGCCTACAACGGCAGCGATGGCCGGACACACAGCGACGCCATTGCCGGCATGCTGGCCACACTGGCGGTCCGCACCGACGCGAAATAAATTCAAGGAAACTTTGGGGCCATGAACATCATCCATGATTCACGTTGCGCCGAATACCATCAACCGGGCCATCCCGAGCGTCCGCAGCGGGTGGTGCGAACCGTTGAGAAATTAAAAGCGCAGTCCGACCTGCCGGTGGAATGGCTGGAGCCGCTGCCGGTGTCCGATGAGTCGCTGCTTCGCGCCCACACGCGCGCCCACCTGAAAGCCCTGGCAGAGCCGGACGCGTTTGATGCCGACACCCCGGCGTATCCTGGCATTGCCGAGCATGCGCGGCGGTCGGTCGGGGCCGCGCTGCACGCGCTCAAGCTTTGCCGGGAGAACAAGGCCGCGTTCAGCCTGATGCGTCCGCCGGGCCATCACGCCACGCCAGGCCGCGCCATGGGGTTTTGTTACCTCAACAACATCGCCATCGCTGCGTTGGAGGCGCGGGCGACCGGTTTCAAAAAGGTGGCGGTGTTCGACTTCGACGTTCACCACGGCAACGGCACCGAGGACATTTTGCTCAATCGGGAAGGGTGCGCTTTTTTTTCCGTTCACCAGTGGCCGGCCTATCCGGGCAGCGGCAAGGATCATCGCGGCAACAACTGCTTCAATTATCCGGTGTCGCCCAACCAGCCCGCGACGGCCTACAAAGCCGCCTGCACTGCGGCTTTGGAGGAATTAAAGCGGTTCGGCCCGGACCTGATTGCCGTGTCCGCCGGTTTTGACGCTTACAAGGGCGACCTGCTTTGCCAGCAGAACATGGACATCATGGATTTTCACTGGCTGGGAAAAGCCATCCGCGACCTTGGCATCCCCAGCTTCAGCCTGCTGGAGGGCGGCTACAGCAAGGCGCTGCCGGAGTTGATTCTGGCGTATTTGAAGGGGTTGAATGACATAGAATTTCAAGATGACCGTTAAACGAAACGCCTCCCCTCGATGGCCGTCTCATCAAGAGGAGGCGTGGTTTTGAGTTTCGCTGTTAATTGGTTCCCGCAAAGAAGTTGTCGAAAAAGGCGCCACGTCCGGCGGGCGCTTTCGAGCAGTGGCGGCTGTAGCCGATGCCGCATTGCCCGGCGTGGAACGTCGAATCGGTCACCTGCGCCAGCAACTGGCCGTCGAGGTAATACTTGATCAACGTGCCCGTGGCTTCGATGCGCAGGGTGTGCCATCCGCTGCTGGTGATGTAGTTGGCGGTCGGTAGAAAATCGGTCACCGCGCCGTCCACAAACTTCGCCGCCCGCAGGCGACCATCATCGTTGTCCCAGACCAACCCGTAACTGTTGCCCGCGCCCTCGAACGTCGTGTCCAGGCCAGCAAACCCGTCGTCGCGCAACAGCACGCCGTAACGCTCGAATTCGTTCTTCTTTTTGATGTAGGCGGGGCGGTAATTGAAATAAACATCGCACTGCACGAAATAATTGGTGTTGCGCTGGGTTCCCACCAGCAGCGACTCGCAGGTGCCGTTGCCGTGGTTGGCCTCGTCGGTGAGAAACAGCGCCTTGCCGTCGCCGCCGGGCGAGGAAGGGTTGAACGCCTTGACCTCGCACCGGTTGAACTTGGGCCTTCCGAAGGGCGAAACGCCGACCATTGAGAAGGATTCATTGACGGGAATCAGGTTGTTCGTCAGCGAGGCGGGATTGATGTTCGGGTTGGTGAGCTGTGGATAAACGATGATGTTGTTGTTGGGTTTCACCCACCCCCACGTGGCCGCCGCGCCCGGAACAGGGATGCGATAGAAGCCGTTGGATGACTGGTCCGCCACAAACCGCCCGCCGCCAAAGACAATCTGGCCGATCTGGCTGGCCGTGTCACTGGGCTGCGACCGGATCGCGTGCTTGACCTGAAGCTGGCCCAACGGCGTGAAGGAGGCGTTGTCATCCAGCGGCTGGAGCACCGTGCCGATGTAAACTTCCTCGACATCCGTGGAGCGGATCCAGCCCGAGCGCCAAGAGGTGTTGTTTGGAATAAACACAAAGTAATAGCCGCGCTTGGCATAGCTGGAGAAGAAAAGCTGGTTCTGGTGCGCGGTGCCGATTTGCGAGCTGGCATCGAACCGTCCGCTCCGGATCGGCGCTGTGGCGGAAGTTACCCGCACCACGGACCCCACTTGAAGCGAGCCGGAGGGATTGAACATGATTGGGTATTTAAAGTGTCCCCAATAGAAGGGGCATGTGGTCGCGCCGCCGCGAAATTCGCTCTGGAAATGCACATGCTCGGTTGTCGAATTGCCAGTGTTGTCGGACAGCCCGATGTAATCGCCCACATTGACCGTCTGCCCCGGCGTTACATCAACCTGAAGCATGTGGGCGTAGCGGACGTCCAGCGCTTCACCCTTGGGCGAGGGGTCATTGGCGGCGACCCGGACAAAATTGCCGTAGTAGGTGGAATGATCGTCCGGTGGAAATGTGCCGACCGCCTCGGCCACGGTTCCGGCGACAGTCGCAAAGAGCGGCGTGCCTGTCTGAACGGAAAAATCACTGCCGATATGATTGTTGTAGGCCTGCGGCGCAACCCAGGTGGATCCCGACCAGCCTGTCCAGTCGGCGATGCCGGTGGTGTTGGTCTGCAAATCGAAAAAGGCCTCGATGATGAAGCCGTCTTGGAAGGGCAAAATTTCATGCGGTCCGGGCTGCAACTGGGCAGAGGCGGACGCCGGGTTTGATAACGAGATAGCCAGGGCGGCAAACAAGGCACTGAGGTGTTGAATAGATGTTTTTTTCATACAGGTATTGATTGGTTTGTGCGTTTGGGGAAAGGAACACGAACAGATGCCGGGGGAAGCGATGGCGATACTTATTCCAGCCAGAGGTCCTGTCAAGATGCGCGAGCGAAAAATTCTGCGGCGGACCGTGCGGCACTGTTCAGAAATCTTGCTCCACGTTCTCCCGCTCGCCATAGTCTGGCCCTCGTGAGAATTCTTGTCGCCATCACCGGAGCCAGCGGCGCGCTGTACGCGCAGCGCCTGCTCGACAACCTCGACCCGCGCGAGCACGAACTCCATGTGGTGATGAGCAATTACGCGCATCAGGTGGTAAAGGAGGAGTTGCCCGACGGCCTGAATCTTCCCGAGGGCACCAAGGTTCATTCGCTCAAAAGCATGAATGCGCCCTTTGCCAGCGGCTCCAACCCGCCCGACGCCATGGTGGTGATTCCCTGCACCATGGGCACGCTGGGGCGCATCGCGCATGGCTTCAGCGAGGACGTGCTGCTGCGCGCGGCGGACGTCTGCCTCAAGGAGAAGAAAAGGCTGATACTGGTCCCGCGCGAAATGCCGCTGAGCCTGGTTCACATCAAGAATTTCGAACTGCTCACGCTGGCCGGCGCCACGATTCTCCCGGCCAACCCGATTTTCTACACGCATCCCAAAACCATCGTGGAGGTCATTGACACGGTGGTCGCCCGCGTGCTCGACCACATGGGCGTGCCGCAGAAACTGGTGGCCCGCTGGCAGGAAGAGGGGGATTAGCATGGAAACATTGAACATCCAACATCGAACATTGAATGTTGAATTTCCCCCGGAGAAATCTGTCGGCAACCGTCAAAAATATGACCTGGAGGAGAGGCTGCTGCACTATGCAGCAAGGATCATTCGCCTGGTTGAATCGTTGCCCAACACGCGAGCCGGGAATCATATCGCGGGCCAGTTGCTGCGCTCAGGAACCTCACCGTTGCCCAATCACGGAGAGGCTCAGTCGGCTGAGTCCCAGGCTGACTTCGTGCATAAGCTGAAAATCTGCTTGAAGGAACTGCGGGAAACCCGCCGCTGGCTGTTGTTGATTCAAGCAGCGGCGCTGATCAAAACCGCGAGCAAAATTCAGCCTTTGCTGGATGAAACCGAGGAACTGATTCGGATTTTTTTCGCCAGCATCAGGACTTCGGAAAACAAGAAGCGCGAATCCCGCAGCCAGCGCTCGAGGTTGGATGTTCAAAATTGAGTGTTCGATGTTTTTGATTTCTCAAATTTCCAAATGGGCTTCCTTCGTCAAGCTCTCTCACACGGTTTTCGCCCTGCCGTTTGCGCTGGCGGCCATGCTGCTCGCCGCAAGGGACAATCGCGGCTGGCCGGGCTGGAAAACCTTCCTGCTCATTCTGGCTGCCATGGTCAGCGCGCGGACCTGCGCCATGGCCTTCAACCGCATTGTGGACCGCAAGTTCGATGCTGAAAATCCCCGCACGGCCTCGCGCCATTTGCCCGCCGGCCAAATCTCTCTGGCCAGCGCCTGGACGCTCTGCGCCCTCAGCGGCGCGGGGTTAATCGCCTCGGCCTATTTCCTCAACCCCATTTGCTTTTATTTGTCGCCGGTCGCGCTGCTGGTGGTTTGCTTTTACTCCCTGACCAAGCGGTTCACCGACTTCACCCACGTGTTTCTGGGCATTGCCCTGGCGCTGGCGCCTGTTGGCGCCTGGCTGGCTGTCACCGGTTCGGTGGAATTCTGGCCCGCCCGGTGCGAACTGAGCCATCCGCCGCTGCACCACA
>CALJZV010000387.1 GCA_937983475.1 uncultured Verrucomicrobiales bacterium | reverse complement strand
CCGAATCACTGGTCGCCGACCCGCCGGCTTCGGAGTTGACCTCAACCAAATAAGCGCCTTCGTCAGCGCTTTGCACATTGTTCAAAGTAAGCGTGCGCGTGTTGGCGCCGGAAATGTCCCCTCCATCCGCGAGTGGAGAGCCATCCTTCTTCCATTGAAAGGTGAGAAGTTCCGTGCCGTTGACCGTGACGGAGAAAATGGCCGTGGTGCCTGATGCATTCGTGACACTGGAGGGCTGCGACGTGATGTGGGGGTCATTGACAGTCAATGCCGCAATGGCACTGGGCACGTCTTCAGCCGAATTGGAGACGACCACCGAGTAATCTCCCGCGCTGGCGGCCAGCACGTTGTTGATCGTCAGGGTCTGGGAATTGGCTCCTGACACGTTACCGCCGTCGGAAAGGTTCGCGCCGTTTTTCTTCCATTGATAGGAGAGGGGTGCGGTGCCGGTGGCCGCAACGGTAAACACGGCGCTGCTGCCGGCGTTCAGGTTCTGGCTTGCGGGCTGCGCGGTGATGAGCGGCGGCTCGATGACCGTGAGGGTTGCGTCGGAACTGGTCTCTGAGCCAGCCGAATTGCTGACGACTACCGCGTAGGTGCCGGCGTTGCCGGGAGCGATTTCAAAAATTGTCAGGGTCGCTGCGGTGGCTCCGGAGTAAGCGCCGCCATCGGACAGATTCTCACCGTCCTTCTTCCACTGGTAGGCCAGGGACGTGCCGGTGGCTTCGACCGTGAACATTACCGTATCTCTGACATTGTTGGTCTGGTTGGAAGGTTGAACCGTGAGTACTGGAGGAGCGTCCTGCACTGTTAGCACCGCGGCTCTGCTGGCAATTCTCACCACCGAGTTGGTGATCACCACCGAATAGTTGGCCGCATCACCCATGGACACGTTTTCCAGCGTGAGCGTGCGCGTGGTGGCACCTGAAACATTGCTGCCATCCACGATATTCGCGCCGTTTTTCTTCCATTGATAACCGAAAGGTCCGCTGCCGCTGGGCAGAACCACGAAGGTGGCCGCGGTGCCAATCGTGTTGGTGCGGCTGGCGGGCTGCGATGCGATCGCGGGAGGAACGGCCCCCACGTTGATGAATCGAACTGAATCGCTGTAAAACCGGCCGCTGGTGGAATTCAATGTTCCGCTCGAATATGAGAAGGTGATGGTCGGCTGTGTGACCCCGGGATTCAGAGTAATCGTGCCGACGCTTTCCCACGTGTGAGCACCCGTGTTGCGGAATACCGTTGTGGTCGCGGGCAGTCCGGAACCGCCCGTTTGGGCAATGGCCACGACAATATCCGGCGAAATGCTGGAAGCTGAAGCATGCGAGATTTCCACCGAATAGGTGCCTCCAGCAGCGGCCAGAGTCGGACGAATGCTGAAGGAGGGATTGGACGGACTGGTCGAGGCGGCATAGCGCGAACCGGTGCCGCTGAGGCCCGGAGCCGTGCTCTTGATGGATGAGTCGCTGAAATTGTTGTCGGAATAGGGCGGATTGGAGGTGAGCGTGCCGTCAGTCTTACGGCTCTCGACAATGACCTGATCAGGGGTTCCGTCGTTCACGACTAAGCGCGCGGGGACGCTGCTGACGCTGCCGCTGCTGTTGCTGACAACCACCGAGTAGAATGCCGCGTCCTCCTGGGTGACGTTGGACAAAGAAAGCGTGGCCGTTGTAACGCCGGACACGTTGCCGCCATTGGCGAGGTTAACGCCATCTTTTTTCCACTGATATGTGAGGGAAGGACCCGTTGCCGTGACAATGAAGGTGGCCAGAGTTCCTGCGCTGTTGGTGCGACTGGAAGGGTGTGATGTGATGGCTGGCGGCGAAATCACTGTGAGCGTTGCTGCCTGGCTGGTTTCCGATCCGAAGGCGTTGCTGACGACCACCGTGTAACTGCCATCGTCCGCTGAGGTGACGCTGGTCAGGGTAAGCGATGTGGTGGTGGCGCCGGAGACATTGCCGCCGTTATTCAAGTTGGAGCCGTTTTTCTTCCATTGATAAAATAAAGGCGTGGCGCCGCTGGCCGCCACAGTGAACACCGTCGTGGCGCCATCATTTTCAACGCGGCTCTGGGGTTGGCTTGTGATTGAAGGGCTGGCCTGAACCGTCAGCGTTGCGACCTGACTGTTGGTCGTTCCGGACCCGTTGCTCACCCGCACGTCGTAGTCGCCTGCGTCGGCCAGCGTGAGATTGCTCAGGGTCAACGTGGGCGACGTGGCGCCGGAGACATTCCCGCCGTTGCTCAGGTTCAGTCCGTTTTTGCGCCACTGATAAGTGACTGTGGGCGAGCCTGAAGCCGAAACGGTGAAGTTCACGCTGCCGTTCAAATTGCCCGACTGGCTGGCAGGATGCGTGATGATGCCAGGATCATAAACAGTCAACGTCGCGGCGGAACTGGTCACTGAGCCCGCAACATTGGTGATCACGACCGTGTAATTGGCCGCATCGGCCAGCGTCACCGAAGCCAGTTGCAGCGTCGGTGAAGTGGCCCCCGACACGTTGCCGCCATTGCTAAGATTGGCGCCATTTTTTCTCCATTGGTAGGCGAGCGGCGCGGTGCCGCTGGCTGTCACGGCGAAGGAGGCCGGACTGCCGTAATTGTCGGCGCGGGTTTGCGGCTGAGCCGTGATGGAGGGCGGGTTGGGAACAAAGACGAATTTAATGGCGTCGCTATACATCCGCGAGCTGGTGTTGAGGGCGCCGCTGGAATGCGTGAACGTCAGCGTCGGCACAGTGACACCCCCGTTGAGGGTCATTTGTCCCACCAGTTCCCAAGTATTGCCGCCGGGTTCCCGAAGAACGGTCGTGGTGGCGGGAAGCCCCGAAGCGCCGGATTGGGAAATGCTCACGACAATGTCATCCGAAATGCTCGTCGCCACGCCATGCGTTAAATAAACACTGTAAGTGGCGCCGGCCACCGGCAAGCTCGGCGTTATCGTGAAGGACGGCGTCCCGGACGAAGCGTATCGGGAACCCGTGCCACTCAAACCCGAAGCGGTGCTTTTCAGCGTGGAGTCCAGGAACCCGACATCCGAATAAGGCGGATTGGAATTTTGGGTGCCGCCCGCCAGCCGAGCTTCCACAATGACATCGCTGACCACGCCCTCGGGGTTGGTTGAGAAACTGAAATTGCCCGTGACAGCCTCATTGTTAAGCGCATCCTTGGATTTCACGCGGAATTGGTAGGTGGTTGCGGGGGTCAGGCCCGTCAGGGTCACTGAATGCGTTGTAACCATGGATGCATCAGCCACGCTGCTGCCATAGGACAGCGTCGGGCCGTATTCGACGACACTGTCGGAAGCTTCATCTGTGTTCCACGTGATCGTTGCCGAGGTGTCGGTAAGGAGCCCGGCGGACACATTGCTGATCACCGGCGGGGTGGTATCCGAGCCAAACGCCAGATTCGCCGTAACCATATTGCCGGCCGTCACCGTGACGTTGCTGTTGACGGGAGACAAGCCCGTGAGCGATGCGGATACGGTGTACGAGCCAGGAGGCAAATCAATAAAGGTATAGAAGCCGGTGCCGTCCACCACGATGTTGCGGTTGACCGGGCCGGTAATGCTGACGGTGGCATGATCAGCCCAGGCACCCGAGCCGGCCAGAGTGACCGTGCCCATGACATGCCCAGTGGTGGGCGCCGTTTTCCAAGGCATTTGCGGTATGTCTGCCCATGTCGGCGTCACTTGGGACACCAAGGAAGAATTTAACTCCGACCAGGTGCCACTGACATATGGAACCCGGTAGTTGTAACCACAGAATCCCTCCGCATAGTTGCCCGCAGGGGAAGCATCCCGGGTCTTTTGCAGTACCAAAATGGAATTGTTCAGGGAATTCAGGTAATTCCCCGGCCCCACAATGACGTGACGGTTGGCCTTTCGATCCTTCTGGAAGTTCATCCAGCGTGTGTAATCGTTGGGCAGGCTCGCCCAATCGTAATAGGTCATCGGCACGGCCATGTCCAAAATGCCTTCCTGCATCCAGCTATCCCAGTCGGAGTAAACATCGTAATACGGGCGCGTGCCCATGAAGGCCGAGCGGGTCGAAGTGGTCGGCGAGGGATTCCAGGTGATGAAGGCACCCGATTGCTTGACCCACGGTTTTGTTGCCTGAATCCGGGCATACATCTGGCGGACATACGCAGAAACCTGGTCGCGCCGCCATTGCTTGAATTGCTCGTCGGACGAAACAGGGTCCACGCTCAACCCGTGACGCGCCTTGTAGCGGGCGACGCTGGTAGGGTTGAATCCCTCGTTGTTCGCCTCAAAGCGAATGTAATCATAATGAATCCCGTCAATGCCGCCGTCGCTGCCCCCCGCATTGAAATTGACCAGGTCCATACCCACATTGACCAGATACTCCAGCACCTTGGGGTGCCCCGGGTCAAATGCCCCGTCGCTGTTTTCGACCCCGTTCGTGGAATTGAGCCGTGTCCGCCAGTAATTATCGAAATTGGTCGTATCCCCCGTGGGCGTGCCAATGTGCTGATTATACACTTGGCCCTTGGCGGTCTTGAAGGCCACAATCCAGCAATGAACCTCAAGCCGCTTCTTGCCGCCGGTGGTATCGTGAGCCGACTTGATGATGGAGGAAAGAGCGTTGAAGTTGGACGGTGATAATCCTGGCATGTAGGGCTCCCCGACGCCCGACGGATAAAGAACGTCCGCGCGTCTTCGGACCTGGATGAAGACCGCGTTACAGTTGGCGTTACGGATGGCGCCTTTGGAGTTGGCATCACCCACTTTTCCGAGCAGGGCGTCAATGCCGGCCTGGGTTTTAACTTCGTTGCCAAACATCGTGTCCACCCACCAGCCCCGCAATTCGTCCGCGGTCGCTGTGGAGCAGGCAAACAAAAACAATATCAACGCAAAAATGACGCCAAAGCGGGGGTGACGCGCCGCCGACATCAGGGCATGGGTTTTCATAGGCAAGGCAAGGGATGGTTTTGGGATCATGACGTACTGGAGGCTATGTTTTTTGATGAATTGACGTCAAGGCATTTGGCCCATTAATCGGGCCATGCCATCAATAAAAAAGAGCCGGGTAATGGCCATTGTAGAGCAAAGAACCGGCCAAATTTTCTCAACGCACCAAAAAGTTTTCGCTTCAGATAAGTGCCTGTTTCCGGCAGCTTATTCCCGTTTTCCAAAAAGCGGCGGCGCGGTCCGCCTGTGTTTTTGGCCCAAACCCAGCACACCGTCATGTTTCGAGACAAAAAAGTGGTCGTGGTCATGCCGGCCTACAATGCCGCCAAGACCCTGCGCAAGACTTACGACGAAGTCATGGCGCAGGGCATTGTGGACCTGGTGATCGTGGTGGACGACGCCAGCCACGACGAAACCACCCAGATCGCCCGCCAATTGCCCCACACCCAGGTCTTCACCCACCCGCAAAACCTCGGCTACGGCGGCAACCAGAAGACCTGCTACCGGCTCGCGCTGGAGGCGGGCGCCGACATCATCATTATGGTGCATCCCGACTACCAGTACACGCCGCAATTGATCCCGGCGATGGCCTCGATGATCGGCAATGGCCTTTATCCCTGCGTCCTGGGAAGCCGCATTCTGGGCGGGCACGCCTTGCGCGGCGGCATGCCGGCATGGAAATATGTCGCCAATCGCTTCCTCACGCTGGCCGAAAATATCCTCTTCGGCGCAAAGCTCTCCGAATACCACACCGGTTACCGCGCCTTTTCCCGCGAAATTCTCGAGCGTTTGCCGCTCCAGGAAAACTCCAACGACTTTGTGTTCGACAACCAGATGCTCGCGCAAATCCTCTGGTTCGGTTACGTGATTGCCGAGGTCAGTTGCCCCACCAAGTATTTCCCGGAAGCCTCCTCCATCAATTTCCGCCGCAGCATCAAATATGGCTTCGGTTGCCTCGGCACCGGCCTGCACTTCCGCTTGGCCAAGTGGGGCCTGATCCGCTCCAAGCTTTATCCGCCCAATGGCCGGTCCTAAATCAAACGCAGCCGCCGCCCGGAAAACCGCCGCCGCGCCCACGGCAAATAAAAGCTCCAGCCTGAGGCATTTTCTGTTGGGTGCAGCCGCGATTCTTCTGCTCGTGTTCGCCGCCTACGCGCCGGCGTTGCGCGGCGAATACCTTTGGGACGACGATGTGCTGCTCACTCAAAACCCGCTCATTCCCGCCGCCGACGGCCTCAAGCGCATCTGGTTCAGCACCGAGCCGCACGATTACTTTCCGCTCACCCTGACCACGCTCTGGATCGAGTGGCGCCTCTGGGGCATGAATTCCACCGGCTATCACGTCATCAACGTGCTGCTTCATGCGCTGGGATCTTTGTTGCTGTGGCGGGTGTTGCGCGCGCTGAACATTCCCGGCGCGTGGCTGGCGGCGGCCATCTTCGCGCTGCATCCGGTTTGCGCAGCGTCGGCGGCGTGGATTTCCGAACGCAAAAACACCCTCTCGCTCGTGTTCTACCTGCTGGCGTTTTTATTTTATCTGCGGTCGGCGCCGAGCAAAAACACACAGTCGCCCACTCGAAGTTCCCTTCGGCTGAACTGGTATATTTTCTCGCTGGTCGCGTTTCTCCTGGCGCTCCTGTCCAAAACCTCCACGGTCATGCTGCCGGTGGTGCTGCTTGGCCTGGCGTGGTGGCGGTTTGGAAAAATCACCAAATCCGACCTGCTGAAAACCGCCCCCTTCTTCGCGTTGTCGCTGGTGTTTGGCCTTATTACCGTCTGGTTCCAGACCCATCGCGCCATCGGCTACGAATCCGATCCGCGCCTGACGCGCCTTCTGGGCGGCGGATGGGCACTCTGGTTTTATTTGTTCAAAACCCTCGTTCCGCTGAACCTCTCCATGGTTTATCCGCGCTGGAACATTGACCCGCGTTCCCTCGCGGCGTGGCTTCCCGGACTGCTCTGGATCGCCGGACTGGTGGCCTGCTGGCCCTTCCGGAAAACCTGGGGCAAACATGTCCTCCTGGCGCTGGGTTATTTCACTGTGACGCTCCTGCCGGTTCTGGGCTTCTTCGACATGTCGTTCTTCGCCTATTCCCGCGCGGCGGATCACCTCAATTACCTCCCGCTGATCGGCGTCATCGCGCTGGTGGTTGGCGGCGCGGCCACTTTTCTCAAACGCGTTTCACCAGCCGCAGGCAAACCCGCGCCGCAAGCCGTCGCCGCAGGCGCCGCTGTCCTCGCTTTGCTGTTTTATTTCACCACCACCCGGGCCAAAGTTTTCTCCGGTCCGGAACCGCTCTGGCGCGACACGCTTCAGAAGAATCCCCGCGCCTGGGTCGCCTACAACAACCTCGGCAACGCCATCGCAGGCAAACAAAACTTCGGCGCGGCCATCACCGAATTTGAAACAGCCGTCCGGCTCAATCCCAACTACGCCGATGCCCACAACAATCTGGGCAACGCGCTCTGCGACCTGGGCCGCATCGAGGAGTCGCTGCCGCATTACCGCAAGGCCTTGCAGCTCCGCAATCAATTCACCTTTGCGCACAATAACCTGGGCTACGCGCTGCTGCGACTGGAGCGTGTGGACGAGGCCATCGCCGAATTTCAGGCCGCGCTCCGGATCAATCCTGCCTACACCTACGCCCACAACAATCTGGGTCTGGGGCTGATGAGCCAGCGAAAGTTCGCGGAGGCGGCGGAATCCTTCCGGGCCGCGCTGCGACTGGACCCGAATTATTTTCGCGCACGGGTGAATCTGGCCAATTGCCTTTCTGAAAGCGGGCAACTCGACGCCGCCATTGCCGAATATCAGTCGCTATTGAAACTTCAGCCAGGCAACGCCGACGTGCTCAATCAACTGGGCGTGGCCCACGCCATGAAAACCAACTTTACCGAGGCCGCGCGCTGGTTTGGCGAAGCCGCGCGCATCGAACCGGACAAGGCCCATGCCATCGGCAATCTCGCCAACGTGCTCGCGCAACAGGGACGCCATGCCGAGGCGGTGGAAAAATATACCGCCGCGCTGAAACTCGAGCCGGGCGACGCCGGCACCCGCGCCAACCTCGCCAACCTGCTGCTTCAAACCGGGCGTTTCGCCGAGGCCGCCGATGAGTTTTCCGCCATTCTCCAAGCCCAACCAGGGAATGCGCAGGCACACTTCGGACGCGGTTTGGCGCTGGCGAATCTTAAAAAAAATCCGGAAGCTGCGACGCATTTCCGCGAGGCGCTGCGACTGCGGCCCGGTTTTGCCGAGGCGCAACGGCAGTTGGACTTGCTCGGAACATTTGGGCAGAATTAGCCGCTGTTCAACATGGACAAACCGGACAAGAAATCGCCGCCGACAAAAAGCAGTGGCCACAGCTCGAAGAACCCGATGTTGCTGGGGGTGATCGTGGCGCTCATTACTTTCGCGGTGTTCCTGCCGTCGGTGCGGTTTGAGTTCATCAACTACGACGACCCCGATTACGTCGAAAAAAACCGGCATGTGCAGGGCGGGCTGACGGTGGAAGGGCTGCGGTGGGCCTTTTTCTCCAGCCACGCGAGCAACTGGCATCCGCTCACCTGGGTGTCGCACATGCTCGACGTGCAGTTTTACGGCAAGGACCCGGCGGGCCACCACTTCACCAACGTCCTGCTCCATGCGGGCAACACGTTTATTTTGTTTCTGGCTTTGTGGCGGATGACCGGCGCGCGCTGGCGCAGCGTCTTTGTCGCGGCGCTCTTTGGCCTGCACCCGCTGCACGTCGAGGCCGTGGCCTGGGTGGCCGAGCGCAAGGACGTGTTGAGCACGTTTTTCTGGATGCTGACCATCTGGGCGTATGCCCGCTTCGTTGAACTCAAATCTCAAAGTTCAAATCTCAAACCTCAAACCTCAAAATTCTCCATCCTGTCATGGTATGCGGCCGCCCTGCTCTTCTTCGCGATGGGACTACTGTCCAAGCCGATGGTGGTGACGCTGCCGTTCGTGCTGCTGCTGCTGGACATCTGGCCGTTGCAGAGAATTTCGAATTTGAAATCTTTAACTCCGAATGGAAAGCCGGGCAGTTCCAGCGCCAGAGAATCCGGGTCTTCAAGTGTTTCATTTTCTCCAAAGCAACTGTTCGCGCTGGTTGTTGAAAAAATCCCCTTCTTCGCCCTGACAGCCGCCTCATGCCTGCTGACGTTCTGGGCGCAGAAAAAAGGCGGCGCGGTCACATCCATCGAGGCGCTTGCCCTGGGCGGACGCGTCTCCAACGCCCTCATTTCCTATCCGCGCTACCTCTGGAAAATGATCTGGCCCGCAGACCTCGCGGTGCTGTATCCGCACCCGTGGAAATGGCCGGTCTGGCAGGCCGCGCTGGCGGCGCTCTTTCTCGTGGCAGCATGCGCGCTGGTAATGTGGATGGTGCGCCGCAGGGCTTATTTATTCACCGGCTGGTTCTGGTTTTTCGGCACTCTGGTGCCCGTGATCGGGCTGGTTCAGGTCGGGTTGCAGTCCATCGCCGATCGCTACACCTACGTGCCGCTGGTGGGTATTTTCATCATCATCGCCTGGGGCGCGGCGGAGTTGGTCAAGGCAGGCAGGCTTCCGTTGTCCCTGGTCAAGGTGGCGGCGGTGTTGATTCTGGCGGCCTGCGTTGTGAAGACGTCTATGCAACTGCAACTGTGGCGAAACAGCGGAACCTTGTTCCAGCACGCGGTCAACGTGACAAAGGGCAATTTTTTGGCCCACAACAACCTGGGTTATTACCTCTACAATCGCGGCGAGGAGGACAAGGGCATGGAGCATTACCGCAAGGCCCTGGAGATTTATCCGCAGTTCGAGGTGGCGTGGAACAATCTCGGCTACGCGTTTGCCAACAAGGGCCGCTACGCCGACGCGGTCGTGCATTACCGTCAGGCGCTGAAACTCAAGCCCGATCACGCCGACGTGCATAACAACCTGGGCAACGCGCTGGGCAACCTCGATCAGAATGCCGAGGCAATGCACCATTACCGCAAGGCGCTGGAACTCAAACCCGACCATGTCGACGCCCACAACAACATCGGTGTCGCGCTGGCGATGGAAGGCAAGGTCGAGGAGGGCATGAAGCACCTGCGCGAGTCTCTCCGCCTCAAGCCTGGCAACGCCAGCGCCCACAGCAATCTGGGCAATGCCTACGCCGTGCAGGGCAAGCTCGACGAAGCCATCGAGCAGTACAAATTGGGCCTCCAGTTGAAGCCCGACGATCCCCAGGCGCACAACAACCTCGCCAACGCGCTGGCCGCCAAGGGTCGCGCTGCCGAGGCCATCGAGCATTATCAACTCTCGCTCAAATACAGCCCGGACAATCCGGAAACCCATTTCAACCTCGGCTACGTTTACACGCAGCAGCAGCGGCGCGCTGAGGCCCGCCGCCATTTTGAAGAGGCCCTGCGCCTGCGGCCCAATTATCCGGCGGCGCGCCAGCAATTGAACCAGTTGACCGCTGGAACACCCTCAAACTGAACCGGTTTATTTACTCATAAGGTGAGCGCCAAATTCGCCCCCGCATCCCAACCACCGCAACCAGTCAAAAGCTGGCTGCCATTGGCCATTTGCGCGGTATTGGTCGTCGCGATTCTGGCGGTGTTCGGGCAGGTGCTCCGCCACGACTATGTGGATTACGACGACGGCGATTACGTCGCGAAAAACGAGATGGTGCAGCGCGGGTTGTCTTCGGAAAGCGTCCGATGGGCGTTTAACGCCACGCACGCCAGCAACTGGCATCCGCTGACGTGGCTGTCGCACATGCTCGACTGGGAGCTTTACGGCAACCAACCGGGCAAACACCACTTCACCAGCGTGCTGATTCACGCCGCCAACACGCTGCTGCTGTTCGGACTACTTCGGTTGATGACGGGCGCCCTGTGGCGCAGCGCGTTTGTGGCGGCGCTGTTCGGACTGCACCCGCTGCATGTGGAGTCGGTGGCGTGGCTATCCGAGCGCAAGGACGTGTTGAGCACATTGTTCTGGATGCTGACCCTCTGGGCCTATGCCCGCTATGCACGAGCCAAAATCCAGATTTCAAATCTCCAATCGGAGATTTCAAAATTTAACGCCCTGACCTGGTACGCCGCGGCGCTGGCTTTCTTTGCGCTGGGGCTGATGAGCAAGCCGATGCTGGTGACGCTGCCGTTTGTGCTGCTGCTGCTGGATGTCTGGCCTCTTCAGCGAATTTCAATTTTGGAGTCTCAGATTCCCCAGACAACAGCAAGCGGCGGCAAAGAATCCCAGTCGAAGCCGTTGAATTTTTCATTTTCCCCAAAGCAACTCATGGCTCTGGTGCTGGAGAAAATCCCCTTCTTCGCGCTGACGCTTGCGTCCTGCGTCATCACCTTCCAGGTGCAACTGGGCAAGACCGTTCAGCCCTTGGCCAGCCTGTCGCTGGCCGACCGCGTTTCCAACGTGCTGGTCACCTACGTCACCTATCTGGCCAAGATGTTTTGGCCGGCGAACCTGGCGTTTTTTTATCCGCTGGTGAAGGCGCCTCCGCTGTGGCAGGCCGTGCTCGCGGGATTGGTGTTGGCGGGTGTCACGGCGCTGTTCTTTCGGTTCGCGCGAAAAGCGCCTTTCGGCCTTGTGGGCTGGTTCTGGTATCTGGGCACGCTGGTGCCGGTAGTCGGCCTGGTCCATGTCGGCGAGCAGTCTCACGCGGACCGCTACACTTACATTCCGTTGATAGGCGCGTTTGTGGTCATTGTCTGGGGATTAAACGCCCTGCTGTCCAACCGAGGCTGGGCGAAGCCGGCCCATTGCGCTTTTGCCGCCGTTGTCCTCACAGCTTGCGCGGCGCTGGCCTGGAAACAGGCCGGCACCTGGAAGACCAACCGCACGATGCTGGAGCGCGCCCTGGCGGTGACGCAGAACAATTTTCTGGCGCACAATAATTATGGCGTGGCACTGGCCAACGAGGGCCGGTACGAGGAGGCCCTGGCGCATTACGCCGAGGCGATCCGCATCAAGCCGCACTACGCCCGGGCATATAACAATTACGGGTCAGCCCTGACGCTTTTGGGACGCCTGGACGAGGCCGTGGAGAAATACGAACACTCCCTGAACCTGTGGTCCAACGCACAGACGCACCAAAATTTCGCGGTCACGCTGGCGCGGCAAAAGCGCTACGACGAAACGATTTTCCATTGCCGCGAGGCGCTGCGGCTCAACCCGAAGCTGCTGGACGTTTATTACGACTTGGCATTGGCCCAGAGCCTCAAGGGCGAATCGGCGGAGGCGCTGGAAAACTTTTTAATTTTCCTGAAAGCCAATCCCAACGACGCTCCGGCGCATTTCCACACCGGCAAATTGCAGGCGGCAAACCGCCGCTGGGGCGAGGCGATTGGGCATTACCGCGAGGCACTGCGCTTGAATCCCGATTTGTCCGAGGCCGCCACTCGACTGGCTTGGATTCTGGCAGCCTGCAACGAAGCCAATCACCGCAACGGCGCCGAGGCGGTGCTCGTCGCCGAGCGGGCAGCGAATCAAACCGGGCGAAGGCATCCGCCCACCCTGATTATTCTGGCGGCGGCTTACGCGGAGGCGGGGCGTTTTGAGGAGGCCGTCCGGACCGCCCAAACCGCCGCGAGCATGGCGGAGGCGGCCGGGCGCAAGGAACTGGCCCAGGACTGGCGGCGGCACGCGGCGCTGTATCAGGCAGGACAGGCATTCCGTGAACAACCCTGAAGGGTTTGCCTTACCCTGATTGGGTGGGGTGATTTTGCTTTGAAGTATTATTAATGCACCGGCACACTCCGGACACGCGATGAAACCCTTCCTGGAGCAGTTACGTGATGTTTTAGTCAAAAAGCTTTTCTCGCATCTTCACTTAGTGCTGATAACATTCTTTTAGGCCTTTTTAATTTTAA
>CALJZV010000386.1 GCA_937983475.1 uncultured Verrucomicrobiales bacterium | reverse complement strand
CTTGGACCGAGACGTAAAAAAGCGCCTTTCCCATTGTCAAACCAGCCAGAAGCACCCCATTTTTTGCGCTGATGTTACGTTACAGCACAATTGCCCGCAAACAATGAACTATCTGGATCTGACTCTGCCCACTCCGGAGGAAAACCTCGCGCTGGACGAGGCGCTGCTGGACTGGTGCGAACAAACCGGATCAAACGAGGTGCTGCGCTTCTGGGAGTCAACCAAACATTTTGTCGTAGTCGGCTATGGCAACCGCCTTTGCCAGGAAGTGAATCTGGAAACCTGCCATGAGCGAAATATACCCGTGCTGCGCCGTTGCAGCGGCGGCGGCACCGTGCTGCAAGGCCCGGGTTGTTTGAATTATTCGCTCCTTTTGAACATGCACAGTCACGACGCTCTTCAAACCATTCCCGAAACCAACCGTTACGTTATGGAACGCCAGCGCGCCGCGTTGATTCCGCTTCTGGGAGCGACACTAGCTGTCCAAGGCCACACGGACCTGACGATCGGTCCCTTGAAATTTTCCGGCAATGCCCAGCGGCGCAAACGGCGCTGCCTGATCTTTCACGGAACCTTGCTGCTGCATTTCGACCTTTCCCTAATCGACACCCTTTTGAAAATGCCGCCACTGGAGCCCGATTACCGGAAAAAACGCCCCCATTCCGAGTTTGTGACCAATTTGAACCGCAGTTCGGAGGAAATAAAAGCCGCTTTGCAGTCCCACTGGAGCGCCTCTGCCCCCCTTAAGGAAATACCCTGCGTCAAACGGCTGGTCATGGAGAAATATGCGCGCACGGACTGGAATTACCGGTATTGAAATTCTTTAAGGGCTTGTCTCCCAAATGAAGAGACCGGCTCCAAGTGCAACCAATCACTCAGAGCCGGTCGGTCTTATCCCCCCAAACAACGACGACAATTTAGCGCGATGAAAAAACTTTACAATCAGGCTGACGCCGTTTGAGCCATAGGTTTTTCCCTGATGCAAAAGCCTTAGGAAAAGCAGCCCTCAAGGTGCCGGGGCATCCTTCACGCAACGAAACCCGGTATGCGACAAGCCGGTGTCGGGCGTGGTTTTCATTCGTGCGCTGGGCCGATAGCCAATGCAGTAGGAGTCCGCGCAGAGGAACGAACCGCCGCGGGTGACTTTTTTCCAGACGCCCGGCTCGTTGGGATCAAAGCTGGTGTCGGGCCCCGGAGGATTGTTCTCCGGACTTTGCTCATAATAATTAGGCAAATACCAGTCCGCGCACCATTCCCAGACGTTCCCCGCCATGTCATAAAGTCCGTAGCCGTTTGCCGGATAGGACTTCACAGGGCCGGTGGCGCGAAATCCGTCCGTTAAGCTGTTTTTGACCGGAAAATCCCCCTGCCAGATGTTCGCTTGCCAAGCGCCGTTAGGCGTTTGCTCTTCCCCCCAAATGTATTGCTGTTGGCTGAGGCCGCCGCGCGCCGCGTATTCCCATTCTGCTTCGGTCGGCAGTCGCTTTCCAGCCCAGCGGGCGTAGGCCACGGCATCTTCCCAACACACGTGGACAACCGGGTGGTTTTCCCGGCCCTTGATGGTCGACCCGGGCCCCTCCGGATGCCGCCAACTGGCTCCGGGCACGTAACGCCACCATTGAAAATGCGCGGAGGGATTGCGCAACTCATTCGCGGAGATGTCATAATCCGGAGGCGAAAACACAACTGATCCAGGCACCAGCATCTCGGGGTCCGCACCGGGAAAATCCTCAGGCTTGGGCTTGCGCTCCGCAACGGTCACATATCCCGTGGCCCGCGCGAACCGGTCAAATTGCTCGTTGGTCACCTCGGTCCGGTCCATCCAAAAACCCTTCAAGGCGACCTTGTGCATGGGTCGCTCATCAGGCTGGCCGGTTTCCGAGCCCATCCAGAAGGTGCCGCCGGGAATCCACGCCATTTCGTTGGTGTCCACCACGGTGGCCTGCGCGAGCATCTGCTCGGTCTGCAATTTTTTGGCCTCAGCTATCTTCGATAGGCCCTTGGGCGGTTCGCCCCGTCTGCGCACGTCCTGTTCCGCCTTTTTCAAAGCCAGCATGGAGCCGCCAAGTATTCCCACCAAAGTGATCGTGGAAATGAAAATGATTTTCCCCTTTGAAACAGCGTGAGGGTTGGTTGTGTCTTCGTTTTTTCCGCTCATTTTTTCTTTTTGATGCCTTCGGTTTTCCGGATCTCGTATTCCGCCAATTTGTCGGCAACGAGGCCGCGGGCGACCAGTTCCTTCTCGGGAACCGCGCCCAAATCATGCGTCTGTTCAATCCATTTGTCCAATGCGGCGCGAAGTTCCTTCAACTTTTCAACATACTTTGGATTGTCCGCCAGATTGTTGATCTCATGTGGATCAGCCGCGCAGTCATAAAGCTCCTCAAGCGGTTTATTTTCCGCAAAGAAGAGCTTCTGCGGGCCCTTCAGTTTCCCCTCCTCGCTCCATTTGCGCCAGACCTGCATGGTCGGCATCTCCTCGCCGTAGGCGATGCGCTGGGCGAAGGGCAGCTCGGGATGAAAATTGCGGATGTATTTAAACTGCTTGTCCCGCACGGCCCGGATGCGGTCGTAGGTTTCGTCCATGCGGTCGCGCGCGGCAAAGACGTAGTCGCGTTTTTGCACCCTTTCCCCAAGAAAAATGATGCCGTGCATAGGAGGATAGATCTCTTCGCTGCCCCCAGTTCCAGGAATCTTAGGTAATGGCCCGATTTCGAATGATTTAAAAAAATCGACCCCCGCCAAGCTCATCGTCGTCGGCGCAAAATCAATAAAGCTCACCAAGTCATCGCGGACTTCGCCCGGCTTGATTTTCCCCGGCCAGCGGACAATCAGCGGCACATGGATGCCGCTGTCATACACCCACCGTTTGCTGCGCGGCAAGCCGCGTCCGTGGTCGCCGGTCAGAATCACCACGGTGTTGGTCGCAATGCCCCATTTCTCCAACGTGTCCAGCACCTCGCCGAATTTGTAATCCACTGCGGTCACCAAATCGTAATAATTGGTCAGGTCGCGGCGCACTTCCGGGGTGTCGGGATGGTATGGCGGCACGTTCATTTTCTTTGGGTCGCGGCGCTCACCGGGTTTTAATTTTTCCGTAAGCCGGGCGAATTCCTCCGGTTCCGCGCGGATTCTGCTCTCGTGCGACGTGACAATGTTGAAGAACCCGAAGAACGGTTCCTTGGGTTTGGCTTTGGTCCAGTCCTCAACGACATCAAAGGCGCCGTCGGGAACTTTGAAATTAAAATCCGTCTTGCCATAGCCGCCCCTGACGGGCCAGCAGACGGTGTAACCGGCCTTGCGCAGATGCTCGGTGAACATCGTCGGAGGCTGAAGCAACTGCGAGCGCATGTGATGCGTGCCGATGGTTGTGGGGTACTGGCCGGTAATCAGGCCAGAACGGCTCGGCGCGCAGACCGGTGCGTGGGTGAAGCAATGCGTGTAACGTGCCCCTTCCCGAGCAAGCCGGTCCATGTTGGGTGTGATGGCGTTTGTGTCGCCGTAGCAGCCCAGTTCCGGCCCCATGTCCTCGCCGATGATCCAGACAATGTTCGGTCGTTCTGCCGCCTTAGCCGCCACACACTGGACGACAATCATCAAAACCAGCAACAACCGCAGGGCAAGTTTTCGCATAGCGTTCAAGACGGAGTGTGGGGCGCAGGAAGTAACAAGCAAATGAAAAGAACCGCTCCGGTCATCTGGACAATTTCAGGGCAGGATTTCCCAATTCCCGGCAAGCGGCGTCATGCGCTGTGGATTAAGTTGGAATTGTTCTTTGCAAAAGCCTTCCCCCGTTATTGACGGAGGCTAATCCGGAAACGAATTTATATTGTAAAAGCAATTGGAGGCAAAATGACAACAGCCGCGCCCGCTTCGCTGAAGGAACTCATTGAGAACCATCCCTTTCTTGAGGGGATGAAGCCCGAACACCTGGTTACACTGGAGGAGTGCGCCATGCTCAAGGAATTCCAGGAGGGCGAATTGATTTTCCGCGAGGGAGACATGGCCAACCGGTTTTATTTGATTCTGGAGGGAAAAGTGGCGCTGGAATCGGGCCAACGGGAACAGGATCCTCAATTGGTCCAGCACATTGGCCCCGGCGACGTGCTCGGATGGTCGTGGCTGTTTCCGCCTTATTACTGGCACTTTGATGCCCGCGCGGCGGCTCCCACCAAGGCCATTTTTTTCTACGGCACCCGCCTTCGCGAGTGGTCAGAGGA
Source organism: uncultured Verrucomicrobiales bacterium (assembly GCA_937983475.1). GTDB lineage: Bacteria > Verrucomicrobiota > Verrucomicrobiia > Limisphaerales > JACDHS01 > CALJZV01. Next base: position 2,452 of record CALJZV010000386.1, on the reverse strand, counting down.
AAAGCCCGACCTGGGTTACGACCTGATGAAACGGATGGCCAAGGTGATCATTGAGCGATTGCAGACCACACGCCGCCAATTGATTGATTCAATGAAATATAAACGCTGAGGCTGCCGCAAACGGCAAAGGCATCCCCCACTTATCTAAAGTTTTTCCTTAATGCGCCTAAACCCTCGCCACAATAGCAATCTGGGAACGCGCCCAATGGTTGCCAAACTTTGCCCAGTTTATAATCAGCGCATGGAATCAACAATCGAAAAACCCGCCTCCTCAAAGGAAAACAAAGCGCTCATCGAGACGCTCTCCCATTCAAAAATGTTCCAGGATTACGAACGCGCCTTTAGCGAATTAACCGGCTTGCCTGTGACGCTTGTGCCGGTGGAATCCTGGCAACTGCCTCATCATTGCAAGAACAAGGAAAATCCCTTTTGTGCGATGATGGCTAAAAAAAGCCGGGCTTGCGCCGCCTGTTTGCGCGTCCAGCAGCAATTGGCTGAGGAAGCGCAACAGGAGCCCAAGACTGTGGCGTGCGAACTGGGGCTGTGCGACACAGCTGTTCCCGTGCGCCTGGGTGAGCGGCTGATCGGCTTTTTGCGCACCGGACAGGTATTTTTCCAAAGGCCGACCGAAGCCCAGTACAACCGCATGGCCAAGCAGGTGGCGGAGTGGGGCATCCAAGTGGACCGCGAACGTCTTCGGGGGGCGTATTATGGCACCAAGGTGCTTTCGCAACGTCAGCACGCTGCGATAGTGAAGCTTCTCTCCATTTTCGCGCAACACATTGCCATTTGGAGCAATCACATTTTGACCCACCGCGACAACGCCGAACCGCCAATGATCACGCGCGCCAAAAAATACATCGAGGACAACCAGTCCGAGGAATTATCACTGACGCAAGTGGCCCGGGCGGTCAACACCAGCACATTTTATTTTTGCAAAATGTTCAAGAAAGCCACCGGCCTGAACTTCACCGATTATGTCTCCCGCGTCCGCGTCGAGAAAGCCAAAGGCATGCTGCCCAACCCCAACCTGCGTGTGAGCGAAATTGCCTTCGCGGTCGGGTTCCAGTCATTGACCCATTTCAACCGCGTGTTCAGAAAAATTGTCGGTCAGTCTCCAACAGATTATCGGACGCAACTGGCCGCCGGTTGAATAAATGTTTCACGGTGCGGGCCTGGTGCTATTGTCCCTGAATAAATGAGTGACTACAGCCGGATGAATAAGGCCGAACTGATCGAGCGACTCCGGGCGCTTGAGCAGGAAATGGCGGCCAGTCCGACCAATTCGGTGGCTGAAGCATCGCGCCATCACGAAAGCAGCGAGCGGCTGAGGGCCATTTTGGAAACTGCCGTCGAAGGCATCATCACGATAGATGAGCGGGGAATCATTGAATCGCTTAATCCCGCCGCCGAATCCATCTTCGGCTACACAGCCCAAGAGTTGATGGGAAAAAATGTCAGCACTCTGATGCCCTCGCCCTATCGCGAGCAACATGACCGTTACCTGCAAAACTATCTGGCCACCAGCCAGGCCCGGATCATCGGCATCGGAAGGGAGGTGGTCGGCCTGCGCAAGGACGGCACTATTTTCCCAATGGATTTATCTGTCAGCGAAGTGCGCTTGGCCCAGCGGCGGCTGTTCACCGGGTTTGTCCGGGACATCACCGAGCGCAAGCGATTGGAAAAGGAAGTGCTGGAAATCAGCGAAACCGAGCGGCGCCGCATCGGCCAGGATCTGCACGACGGCATCTGCCAGCATTTGGCCGGCATCGAACTCAAGAGCGAGGTTCTGGAGCAACACCTCAAGCCCAGGTCCAAATCTCTGGCTGCGGAAGCCGCCACCATCGCCCGCCATGTTCGCGAGGTCATTGGCCAGACCCGCTCGCTGGCCCGCGGTCTTTCGCCGGTGGTGCTCGAGGAGGGGGGCTTGACGGCCGCCCTGCAGGAACTGGCCTCGACCGTCGAGGAGCTTTTTCCGGTGCGCTGCCAACTGTCCGACCGGCGAAGCGCTCCCCGTCTCGCCACCGTGGCCGCCACCCACCTCTACCGCGTTGCCCAGGAAGCGATCGCAAACGCCGTCCGCCATGGCAAAGCAACCGAAATCCACATTCAACTGCGAACCAACAATCAGGGCATGGAAATGGAAATTCAGGACAACGGCAGCGGGTTCCAGACTGGCCATGCCATTCAGGGCATGGGACTGCGCATCATGTCCTACCGCGCTGCCATGCTCGGCGGCGCGATCCGCGTGGAAAGCCAACCGCAGCGGGGCACTCGCATCATTTGCGAAATTCCGACCCTTTCCCCGGTAATCCTACAACCTCCAGCCTGACCATCCTGTTCCGCCATGCCACCTGCAAAGAAAATAAAGCACCCGGGGATTTCCAAAAAAATCCTCATTGTGGACGATCACCCCATGATGCGCGAAGGCTTGGCCCAGTTAATTTCAAGT
>CALJZV010000385.1 GCA_937983475.1 uncultured Verrucomicrobiales bacterium | reverse complement strand
TCGAGATTGTATTGCAGCCCGCGGCTTTCGGGCCGCTGAAGCGCCGAGGAAATAATGAGATCGGCCACAGTGGCAATGTTGCGCAGTTCCAGCAGATCGCTGCTCACGGTGAAGTCCCAGTAATACTCCTGGATTTCCTCCTGAAGGTTGGCGATGCGCTTCTTGGCGCGTTGCAGGCGCTTGGTGGTCCGCACGATCCCGACGTAATCCCACATCAGGCGGCGGATTTCATCCCAGTTGTGCGATACGACGACCAGTTCATCGGGATTGTGCGCGTGGCCGGATTGCCAGGGCGGAATTTCAAAGCCATTTTTCGCCAGCGGTTTTGTCATGGACGTTTCGGCGGCGCGATGGGCGCACACCAGCGCTTCAAGCAGCGAATTGCTCGCCAGCCGGTTGGCGCCGTGCAGGCCGGTGCAGGCGACCTCGCCCACGGCGTACAGCCCGGCAATCTCCGTCTCGCCGTTGAGGTTGGTCTGCACGCCGCCGCATTGGTAATGCGCGGCGGGCACCACGGGAATCGGCTCCTTGGTGATGTCCATGCCGAACTGGAGGCAGGTCTGGTAGATGTTGGGAAAGCGCTCGATGATGAAGCGGGCGGGCTTGTGGGTGATGTCGAGGAAGACATGCTGCGCGCCGCTCTTTTTCATTTCACTGTCAATCGCCCGCGCCACGACATCGCGGGGCGCCAGCGACTTGAGCGGATGGTATTTCTCCATGAATTCCACTCCGGAAAGGTCCTTCAACACGCCCCCTTCGCCGCGCACCGCCTCGCTGATGAGAAACGATTTGGCCTTGGGATGAAAAAGGCACGTGGGATGAAACTGGATGAACTCCATGTTCGCGACCGACGCGCCGGCCCGGTAGGCCATGGCCACGCCGTCGCCCGTGGCGATGTCGGGATTGGTCGTGTAGAGATAGACCTTGCCACAGCCGCCGGTGGCCAGGAGCGTCACCGACGAGGCAAAGCGCTCGACCTGGCCGGTTTTGTTGTCCAGCACGTAAACGCCCAGGCAGCGGTTTTCGCCGACGTAACCGAGCTTCTGGCTGGTGATCAGGTCAATGGCGAAATGGTTCTCAAACACCTCGATGTTGGGCTGGCTGGCCACGGCGGCGAGCAGGGCGCGCTCGATCTCGCGCCCGGTGACGTCCTTGGCGTGGAGGATGCGGCGCTTGGAATGGCCGCCCTCGCGACCGAGGTCGAGTTCCCGCGACCCGTTGATCTCGCGCTCGGAAAAACGCATGCCCAGATCGATCAGCTCCTGCACGGGCTCGACGCGTGCCTCGACAATCGTTCGAACGGCGGATTCCTTGCCCAAGCCCGCGCCGGCCTCCAGCGGGTCCGCCACATGTGCTTCGAAGGAGTCCTCCTTGCTCGTGACCGCCGCGATGCCGCCCTGGGCGTAATTGGTGTTGGATTCGGCTCGGGACTTCTTGGTGACGATGGCGACGCGGCCCTGCTCGGCGACCTTCAAGGCGAAGGAAAGTCCCGCGATCCCGCTGCCAAGCACCAGAAAATCGAACTGTTTCATTTTATTCAAAGTCGGGTCAGGCGTCACAGACTTCCGTTGTCGATAAGCCGGGTTTTGCCGATGAACACCGCCAGCGCCATCTGGTCGCCGCGACGGACCTTTGCGACCGGCTCCAGCGTGTCCGGGTTGAAAAATTCAACGTAGTCCAGCCGGGCGGATGGCTCGCGGCTCACGCGTTCGGCGATTCTAGTGTTTAATTTACCGGAAGCAACGGGCTGTTGCGCCACCGATTTGCGGGCCAGTTGCGGCGCGCGAAAGAGGACCGTGGCCGGCGGGCGGTCCGCTGCGGACAAGTATTTGTTGCGCGAACTCATCGCCAGTCCATCGGCTTCGCGCACCGTCGGCGCCACGACGATCTTGACCGGGAAATTCAGGTCGCACGTCATTTTGCGGATCACCGCCGCCTGCTGGAAATCCTTTGCGCCGAACACCGCGACGTCCGGCAGCGTGATGTTGAACAGCTTGGCCACCACCGTGGTGACGCCGCGAAAATGCGTGGGCCGGGACGCGCCTTCCATGCCGCGCGACAGCCGTTCCTCAGAGACAAACGTGCTGAAAGGCTGCGGGTACATTTCCTCATCAGTCGGGGTAAAGATCACGTCCACGCCCGCCTCGCGGCAGAGCCGCAAGTCGCGCTTCAAATCGCGCGGGTATTTGGCCAGATCTTCCGTCGGAGCGAACTGGGTGGGATTGACATAAATGCTGACCACCACGCGGCCTTGTTGGCCTGCCAGTTTGCGGGCGCGGTGAACCAGGCTGATGTGGCCTTCGTGCAAATAGCCCATGGTCGGCACAAGCGCCATGGGGGTGGCCTGCGCCTTCCAGCCTTTGGCCAGCTTTTGCATAGCGGCAACGGAACGGACCAGTTTCATGCCGCGAAAATAGGCGCTTGCGGCGTCCTGTCGAGCCGCGACTTCAAAACCGCGCCGGTTATGAATAAAGCCGTCGTTGACACCCCAAGAGTCATCTTTTACTGTGCGGGACGTTTTTTAAACAACCATGCTCAGAATCAGTTTAATCATCGCTATTGTCGCCAGTCTGGCGGCTGCCGGATTGAATTTTTACCAGGTCCGCCAGGTCATGCTCGACACCATGAACGACCGGGACGCCGAGCGTTCCGCCAAGGAGCAGGCGCTCACGGAATTGTCGCAGACCAAGAGCACGCTGGCCAAGACCGAGGAGGAACTGGGCACCACCAAGACCAAGCTGGCCTCGACCGAGACCGACGCGACACCGAAGACCGCAGCACGGGCGAGCAGGAAGCAGGAGGCCGGGCAGCTTTCCGCTCAACTGGCGCAGACCAAAAACGAGCGCGACACGGCGCACCAGAAGCTGACCCAGTGGGAACTGCTTCGGCTGTCGCCCGAACAGGTCAAAAGCGTCATTGCCGAGTTGAAAAACACCAAAGAGGAGCGCGACGCGATTGTGGGAGAAAACAAGCTGCTGGCCAAAGAGAACAAGCGATTGGAAAACAAGCTGGCCTCACTGTTGA
>CALJZV010000384.1 GCA_937983475.1 uncultured Verrucomicrobiales bacterium | reverse complement strand
CTTTGGCCTGCCAGCCTTCACCTCCACAGAAACGCAGCCCTCGGCCTTTTACCGCGCGATGATCCTGCTGGTCGTTTCCTCGCCGTGCGCTCTGGTGCTTTCCATTCCCTCATCGGTGCTGGCGGCCATCGCCTCCGGCGCGCGACGCGGCATCCTCTTTCGCGGCGGCGCGGCAGTGGAGAAACTCGCGGCCATCCAGATTGCCGCGCTGGACAAAACCGGCACCCTGACCACCGGTGAATTAAAAGTGGAGCGCGTCGAAAGCTTCCCGCCGGGCAACGAGACGTTCATCGAGCAACTGGCCTATTCGCTGGAGAAACTCTCCACGCATCCCATTGCCCGCGCAATCACCCGGCACGGCATTCGACACCAAATAAAAGCGTCTTCATTGACTGGATTTCAATCCGTCGCAGGCCAGGGCGTCACCGCGCAACTGGAGGGCCGCCCCGTCCATCTGGGCCGCCGCGAATGGGTGCTGGCCACTGCACAGCATCGCCTGGCGGCATCCGCTCCCCCGCCGGACAGCGGCCTGGCCGAAGTCTGGGTTTCTGGCAACGGCGTTCTGGGGAGGATCGTTCTCCGCGACGACATTCGCCCGCAGGCGCAATCGGTTTTACAGCAACTGCGCCGCGCCGGATTGAAAACCGTGGTGCTGACCGGGGACCACAAAGCCGCTGGAAACTTCCTGAAAACGCAACTCGACGTGGATGAAGTCCGCGCCGAACTCAAACCCGAGGACAAGGTCTCCATGATCGAACAATGGACCCGTGACGGAAACCGCGTGGCCATGGTCGGCGATGGGGTCAACGACGCTCCAAGTCTGGCCGCCGCGCATGTCGGCGTGGCCATGGGCGCGCGCGGTTCCGACGCCGCTTTGGAACAAGCCGAAGTGGTGCTGATGCATGATCGCCTGGAGAATTTCTGGTCGGCCTTTCAACTCAGCCGCCGCGCGCGGGCCATCATCCGGCAGAATCTGGTGGTCTCTCTGGGAACCGTCGCCGTGCTGGTCAGTTTCGCCATGGCGGGAGCCATTCCCCTGACCATCGGCGTGGTCGGACACGAAGGCAGCACCGTGATTGTGGTCTTCAACAGCCTGCGCCTGCTCTGGTCGCGCGACAGCTAGCCAATCCTTCCCACCCCGAACAAACTGGCCAAAATGCCGATGGAGCCATAGGTCGCCTCGCGAAGCACCCAGCGCACCGCCTCAATCTGAATGACAAATATGAGGATGAAGAACCCGTACTGGCTGATTTGCAGGAACCGCTCCTCGGTCATGCCGATGAAGTAACGCAGCAGGTGCGAGCCATCCAGCGGCGGAATTGGCAGCAAATTAAAAAAGCAAAGGTAGAAGTTCAGCACCGCCAGCCGCAGGCAGAACTCCCAAAGCGCGGGCGATTCCAGCGCCATGCCCATCCGCATCGCCGCGACGGCGGCCGCGCCCAGCAGCACATTCATCGCCGGGCCGGCCATGGCCACGAGCACCCAGTCCACATTGCGGTTCTTGAGGTTTGCGGAATGCACCGGCACCGGCTTGCCCCAGCCGATGATGAACCCGGCCAGGCCCGAGCCGGTCACCGACAGAAACACCGCCAGCAACGGCAGGATCACCGTGCCCAACAGGTCCATGTGGACGAGCGGATTGAGCGACACCCGGCCAAGCATTCGCGCGGTGTCATCGCCGCGCTTGGACGCCATCCAGGCGTGCCCAAACTCGTGAAACGTAATCAGGATGACCAGGCACAGGTAGGTGATCAGGCCATCCGTTAAAAGTCGCATATCCATCGCGGCGGAAACCTAAGCGGAATTTGACCCCGCGCAAAGCAAACTCTGCGGATGGACGTTCCCACCGCGTTTGAATTAATCTCCGGCTTATGGCGAATTAAAAGCGCCCTGCGTTTTCGCCTTGAATGGATTCCAGTGCTCAACAAATAAAAGCGCGCCCTCACCCGCTCCGCTTCGACCGCAATGAGCTGGCTGGCGCCTTCGGCGACATCGGCACCGATTTGCCGCTGATTGTCGGCATGATCCTGGCCGCCGGGCTGGACACCACCAGCGTGCTGGTGCTCTTCGGGGCCATGCAGGTGTTCACCGGCGTTTTCTACCGGATGCCCATGCCCGTCCAGCCGCTCAAGGCCGTGGCGGTCATTGTCATTACCCAAAAACTCAGCGGTGAAATCTTATACGGCGGCGGGCTGGCCATTGGACTGACCATGCTGCTGCTCACGGTGACCGGGCTGGTAACGTGGCTGGGCCGGGTGATTCCCAAAAGTGTTGTTCGCGGCGTGCAGCTCGGGCTGGGACTGCAACTGGCCTCGCTGGCGCTAAAGGATTACGTGCAGCGTGACGGAGGCTGGGGCTACGCGCTGGCGGGAGCGGGGTTTGTCGTGAGTCTGGTGCTCTACGGCAACCGTAAGTATCCCGCCGCGCTGGTGGTGCTGCTCATGGGGATTGTTTACTCGCTGGCAACCTTCCGGCTGGACCTTTACGCGGCCACGCAAAGCCTGGGCTTTAATTTGCCACAAGTAAAAGCGCCGACATTGTCGAACATTGTGACCGGCTTCCTGGTGCTGGCCCTGCCGCAGGTGCCGCTGTCCATCGGCAACTCCATTCTCGCCGCGCGCCAGACCGCGCAGGATTTGTTTCCGGACCGCGCCTTCAGTTTGCGGAAAATAAGCCTCACCTATTCGGCGATGAACCTGATCAATCCGTTGCTCGGCGGACTGCCCACCTGCCACGGCTCCGGCGGCATGGCGGGTCATTATGCCTACGGCGGGCGCACCGGCGGCTCGGTGGTGCTTTACGGCGCGTTTTATTTGGCGCTGGGCTTCTTCTTCAGCGGCGGCTTCCAGAACGTCATCCAAGTGTTTCCGATGCCCATCCTGGGCGTGATTTTATTGTTTGAAGGGCTGACGCTGATGCTGCTCATCCGCGACGTGGCCGCGTCACGGTTTGATTTCCTCATCACCCTGCTGGTGGGACTGATGGCCAGCGCGCTGCCTTACGGATTTCTGATTGCCCTGGTCACCGGCACGGTGCTGGCTCACGGCCTGCCGAAGCTCGGCGCGTTCAAGGAATAGCCCGCACGAAATTACTGCTGCGCGTATTGGCTGGTGCGCGGCACAATGCGGATCCAGTCAAAACGCGCCTCGGCGTTGTCGGCCCCGCCGACAGTCAAGGCCACGCGTACTCCGCGATCCCACGGAGGCAAGTAATTTCCCTCGGAGCTGTTGCCCAGCGCCTGCCAGTCGCGCCCGTTCCAGAACGAAAAGCGGAACTTGTGCCCCGCTTCGGCGCTCAAGCGCAGGTGAATTTTTTGAAGCGCGGGAGCCTCCGCAGAGGCGAGGACCTCCGGTATATTTTTCTGCAAGCGGAGCACGGTTATTTTGCCGTCGCCGAGCAGGACACCCAGCGCATTCTGGCGGTCGCCAAATGCAAACAATCCGGCCTGCGCGCCGGGCTTGAGCCTGTTCTCCACCACCGTGGTGGCGGCATAGTCGCCCACCGTGGTGCGCACGCCGACCACGGCGCCAAAATGCATGTTGGTTTTGACCTCGGCCATGCGTAAGGCCAAATGGCCGTTTTGAAGGCGAACCTCGGGCTGCGTGCAATGCGACAGCTGTCATTGAAGACCGAGCTTGTCGGCGCTAAAGTCATCCTGAAATTCAGGTTCCAACCGTTGGGCTTTGCCGTGCGGCGAAGGCGCCTCGACGCTGGCGGTCTTGTTTTTGCCAATCACAGGCCAGCCATCCTCGCCCCATTTGATTTCGTCCAAAATCCCCTGGCGCCCCACATATACGGTGTCCTTTGAATGATATGCATGATAGAGGAAAAAATCGCGCCCGTCGGCAGTGGTGACAATGCTGCCGTGCCCTGGACAACGCCATTGCTCATTGTTGATCAGGATCGGGTTGTTGGGATTTTTCTCGTACGGACCCAGCAGCTTTTTGGAACGCGCCACGCCGGCCGCATAGGTGCAGTGAAGTCCGCAGCATCCGTTTCCGGCGTAAAACAAATAAAAGTACCCGTTGCGACGGATGACCGCCGGTCCCTCCACCAAATTGCCCTCCCAGGGTGAATCATTGCGAATGAGCTTGTGCATGTCGCCGACCAATCTGGTGCCGTCTTCGGAAAGTTTCTGCGCCCAGATGAACGTCGGCTCGTTGCGGCTGTTGCCGTCATTTTTCCACAAGAGATACATCTCGTTATTCTCATCCTGCACCGCGTAGGCATCGATGGAACCGTCCTCCTGACCGATGAGCGGCCCGTGATCGGTCCACGGCCCGAGAGGGTTTTCCGCGGTGGCGACCGCCAGATGGAGGCGTCCTCCGAATTTGTTCTCGCGAGCCGTGTAGTAAACGTAAAACCGGTTGTTGAAGTGGTGGATTTCCGGCGCCCAATAATTCGCTGACGACCACGCGGGCTTTGTGTCAAACACATGCCCCTTCAATTCCCAGTTCACCAGGTCGCGGGAGTGCAGAATGGGATACAGCGGCGCCCATTCCGACGAGGTGGCCGTGGCCCAGTAATCCTCGCCCACTCGCACAATGGAGGGATCGGGAAAATCGCCCGGCAGAACTGGATTGGCGAATTGGATATTCGCGGAATGCGCTTCGGCACCCAAAAGCACCGCGCCCGCAACGGCAAGACAAAGGCGAAAAGTTTTCATTTTTCTGGAAGGCAATTAACGCAGAATGGCTCCCCATTGGAAACCATTTTGAGTCAGGATCCTTGTGGGTAATTGAAGGCCAACCGAAGTTCGCGCGTCAGATGGGAATGAGAGCAATTATG
>CALJZV010000383.1 GCA_937983475.1 uncultured Verrucomicrobiales bacterium | reverse complement strand
TGCAGGAAGCCAAGTCCGCCGAGGCCATCACTGACATGATCAACCAGGCCATTTCTCAAGGACGCGATTTGGCCCGCGGACTCTACCCCGTCCGACTGGAGGATGAAGGATTGGCTTCCGCCCTTGAAGAATTGGCCGAGGGCGTGCAGAATTTGTCGAAAATTAACTGCGAGTTTAAATGTGAAAATCCGGTGACCATTTTCGACCCTGTGGCCGGGTCGAATCTTTTCCGGATTGCGCAGGAAGCGGTAAACAATGCTGTCAAACACAGCCGGTGCCGCAAAATTATGATTTAACTGGAAGCAGTCGATGACGAGATCACGTTGATCGTCAGCGATGACGGCGTCGGCTTTCCCGGAGTGGAAAAGGGCGGCAAAGGCATGGGCCTGTCGATCATGAATTACCGCGCGCGCATGACTGGCGCCAACCTGGATGTCCGCAGGGGAGCCCACGGCGGAACAGTGGTCTCCTGTTCCTTCATTAATTCCCAACCTGTGAAAAAAATATGAGCGAAACCAAACATCCGTCCGATTCCAAACAAAAGCGCATTTTCCTGGTGGATGACCATCCGCTGGTTCGCGAATGGCTCGGCCTGCTGCTGCAGCGCGAGGCGGACCTGTCCATTTGCGGCGAGGCGGAGGACATCGCCGACGCCATCAAGGGAATCGAGGCCACCAACCCCGACATTGCCGTGGTGGATATTTCCCTGAAAACCACCCACGGGCTGGAACTGGTCAAGGACCTGCAATCCCGCTTGCCCGAATTGCCCATCCTCGTGCTCTCCATGCATGACGAGTCGCTTTATGCCGAGCGGGTGTTGCGCGCCGGTGCCCGGGGCTACATCACCAAGCAGGAGGCCACCAAGAAAATCCTCGTCGCCATCCGGCAGGTGCTCGCGGGTGAGGTTTATTTAAGCGAAAAAATGGCCGCCAAGATGGTCAATAAACTCGTTGTCGGCCGCCGTGACAAGCAGAGCTTCTCCATCGAGCGGTTGACCGACCGCGAACTGGAGGTGTTCCAGCTCATCGGCCGTGGACACAACACCCGCCGCATCGCCGAGGAACTGCATTTGGGCGTCAAGACCGTCGAGTCCTATCGCGCCCGCATCAAGGAGAAGCTCAAGCTCCAGGACGGCACCGAACTGCTCCAGCACGCCATCCAGTGGGTGCACAACATCAAGAGCTGATTTCCTCGCCGTTCATTTTCTCATAACCCAAGCCGGCATTTTGCGAAACGGCTCTCTCCTTGTACATTGATGGCAAAGGAGGGGCCTGTGCAGAATCCGTTTCACTATAAAAACCCGATTTATTCCGGCTACTTCGCCGATCCGTTTGTCTGGAAACACCAGGGCCGCTATTACGCCGTGGGCACAGGGCAAGAGGGAACCGTCGCGGACATTCGCGACGGCGACCGCGCCATTCCGGTCTTATTTTCCGACAACCTGGTCGAGTGGCATTCGGCCGGAGGGGCGTTGAAGGTCAAAGCCGAGGACCGGGCCCGCCCCTTTTGGGCGCCGGAGGTCGCCTTCGACGGCCGCCACTTTTATCTCTACTACTCCACAGCCACAGTCGGTCTGCTGCATCAGATTCGAGTTGCCCGCAGCGAGTCCCCCACGGGGCCTTATGAGGATATGGCGTATTTGATCGGATGCTCCGACGAGTGCCCCTTTGCCATCGATGCCCATCCGTTTCAGGATGATGACGGACAGTGGTATTTGTTTTATGCCCGGGACTTTCTGGATTCCCATGGCGGCGTGCGGGTCGGAACCGCGCTGGTGGTGGATCGCCTGGTCAACATGACCCGGTTGGCGGGTGAGGAAAAAGTCGTGCTTCGCTCCCGATACAACTGGCAGTTGTTCAAGAGCCAGAGGGAAATGTACGGGCAGATCTGGGACTGGCACACGCTGGAAGGCCCGTGTGTCCGCAAGCGCAACGGCCTCTATTACTGCTTTTACAGCGGCGGCTGTTACGAAAATGAAACCTACGGCGTGGATTACGGTGTGGCCGAAAGCGTGATGGGACCCTACACCGAGGCGGGCAACGAGTTCGGCCCGCGTGTGCTCAAAACCGTTGTCGGCGAAGTGGTCGGTCCCGGGCACAACTCCATTGTCGAGGGGCCGGACGGCGAGTCGGAATTTCTCATTTACCATGCGTGGGACTTGGAAATGACCGCCCGGCGCATGTGCATGGACCCGCTCATCTGGACCGAGGACGGCCCGCGTTGCCTGGGGCCGACCTGGGTGCCGCAGTTGTTGCAGACCGGAGCCGTGCCTCTTTCGAGTGCCCTCTGAAGGTGGCGGGTATCGCCGCGCTCCGGTTGGGAGTTCTTCGAGAATCCGTTACATTAGCTGCATGAACTGGCTGGGGATATTTTTTGCAGTTGGCCTGTTTCTCTGTGGTGTGGTTCCAGCCACCAGCGGGGCGGTGGAACCCTGCCGCGTGCTCTTTTTTTCCAAGTCCTCCGGTTACGAGCACGACGTGATCCGGTGGAACAAGGCCCGGACCAGTCATGCCGAAACCGTTATTGCCCAGCTTGCAAAAAAATATAACTGGACCGTGACCTTCTCCAAGGATGGCCGGCTGTTTACCGAAGAACAGATCGACCAATTCGACACCATCGTGTTCTACACCACCGGCGATCTGACCCGCGAGGGCAACGACGGCTTCCCTCCGATGCCTGCCGGCGGCAAGGCCGTGCTGCTTGCGGCCATTGCGGCGGGCAAGGGCTTTGTCGGCATTCACTGCGCCAGCGACACGTTTCACTCGCCGGGAAACGAGGACATCGGCCCTGCGCGGTTCCGCAACGACGGTGCCAGCACCGATCGGTTCATCCAAATGCTCGGCGGGGAATTCATCAAGCACGGACGCCAGCAGCATGGCCGACTCATTTGCGTGGACCGGACCTTTCCCGGAATGGAGCAGGTGCCCGAGCCGTTTGCGCCATTCGAGGAATGGTATTCCCTGAAAAACTTCGCCAGCGATTTGCACGTCATCCAGGTGCAGGAGACGCGCGGCATGAAAGGACGCGAATACGACCGCCCGCCGTATCCGGCCACCTGGGCGCGGTTGCATGGCGAGGGGAGGGTGTTCTACTCGTCCATGGGTCATCGCCAGGACATCTGGACCAATCCCGCGTTCCAGTCGGTGCTGGCCGGCGGCGTCAATTGGGCGTCCCGCCTCGTGGACGCGGACGTCACGCCCAATTTGCAGTCCGTGACTCCCCACGCGCATGTCCTGCCAAAGCCGTGATGGGTCTGCGAAAAATTCATCCAGTCCAGCCCGCAACTTTTGAGAAAATGAACTGTTAGAATACGGGTAACCTCATGAGCGACGAACCTCACCTTCGCAAGGCCCATCACCTGCGCTTGGCCTTTACCATCGGGATACTGCTGCTGGCGGGCGCCACGTTTCTGGGCATTCAAAAAATCGTTCAATGGCGCGCCGAAGCCGCCGCTGAAAAGGAGCGGCTGGAATGGCAGGCCCGCAAGCGCGCCAAGGCCGAAGGTGACCTGGCTGTGGAGCAAACCCGCGAGCGTCTGGCTTCTCGCGGCAGCCAGACCA
>CALJZV010000382.1 GCA_937983475.1 uncultured Verrucomicrobiales bacterium | reverse complement strand
CCGGCGCTGGCGGAGGAAGTCCGGCGCCGCGAGGGCCAAACCGAAATGCCCTATGACCTGATCGGACACTCCGCTGGCGGCCAGTTCCTCACGCGGCTCGCCGCTTTCATGCCTGCAGGCGCGCGGCGCATTGTCGCGGGCAATCCTGGATCGCTGGTGTTTCCCACCCGCGACATGAATTTCCAGTTCGGCTTCGGCAGCCTGCCCGATGAGCTCAGCAACGACGCCGCGCTGCAGCGCTACCTCGCCGCGCCCCTCACCCTGCTGCTCGGCATCGAGGACACCGGCGACAAAAACCTGGATGTCAGCGAGGAAGCCATGCGGCAGGGCGCCACCCGCATTGAGCGCGGCCGCGCCTGCTTTCAAATGGCGGAAGCCCTGGCAAAAGCCAAAGGCTGGCCGTTCGCCTGGCGCAAGGTGGAAGTCCCCGGCGTGGGCCACTATTCCAAGAGTCTGTTCGCTAATCCAGCCACATTGAAAGCTTTCACGCCTGCGCCTCTCCGGCCCACAAACAAAGTGCGGTAGAATATTACTTGTGTGGGCTGTTCATGAATTTTCATTCCTTAGGCATCCATTTAGATTATCTTCGATGCACTGGCCAACACCCTGCGACGCCGATTGTGCTAAACAAACCGTTTCATGAGCAAGTTGCTACTCCCACTTTTGTCTTGGCTCGCCATTGCCGTATCGGCATGCGCGACTCCTGATCGTGTAGTCCATGTTAAAGAGGACTTTCTGGGATCAAACGAAGAGGGATTCGTACTCCTCAGAACTGAAACCGACAACCTCGGCAGTTATTACTCTGACAGGGCGAAGCATTACCTGGATGAGTATGAAAAGACGCCGACAAGGGAAGGTTATTCGTTGGCAGTTGCCAGGAGGGCCAAGAGCACGTTGATCCTGGACACAACGCACATTAAAGACCCGGATGGAATCGAATCAGAGACTACTCACAGCGAGGATGCCACCATCAGTCTTGCCGCTTTGCTGAAAAAGTATCCCGCGGGATTGCAGAAATGGAAGGCAGAGCAATTGGCCAAGATTGCGCCCGAAACCAAAGGCGCCGGCATTCGCGCTGGCAGATTGCCGGTCGTTTCCGATCATGAGATGACAAAGGAAGTTTTTGGCTCTGATTCCAGAGACATTAAGTGGATGCTTGAGGAGGCCGCGGAAGACATGAACTGCATTTATTTGAAGGTCTCCACTGGAATCGGCGAGGACGAAACAAGCACACAGATTCGATGGGTCTGCAATGTCCCGAAGAAATCACAGGAAATTCGGGATCATCTGAATCTGGAACCGATGTGTCTCGTGGCGGGTCGTCACGAGACAGTGGATTTGGCAGTGGAGCGCGCCCGATCCATTCTCGCCAAGGCCAAGGAGTTAAAACAGAATCTCCACGGCCTGGAAGTTTGGAAGATTTCGCAGCCCACCGGCAATTCAATCTTCTCGGTTGTCCTCAGAAACTCGATGCGTGACATACAACCGGAACGGTTTGAGCGGTTGAAAAATTTGATTGGTATGGACCTCGCTCCCTCGACGACGCAGGGATTCATCGAAAGAATTGATATCCATGTTCGGCCTTGATCATACCATGCCATGAATCGTCGCCACTTTCTTCACGCCGGTCTCTCCGCAAGCGTGGCATCTGTCTTTTCAGCCACAGGGGGTTTAGCCAAACCAAAGAACCTCGACGAGCTTTCGTTCATCCGTCTCGCCGTCGCCACCATTTGCACGGACGGTTTCGGCAACCAGCACCACGAGCCCGCCTTCAAGCTCATCCCGCAGCTCGGGGTGAGAAATGTGGAGTTCAACCTGTGGTATGACGACCTGCTCACGCCCGCCTACTGGGACAGCCTGCTGAAGCGCTGCCAGGACACCGGTTTGACGCCGGTTTGTGTGCAGGGCTCGGCCTTCGGCGGCGCGGGGGCGGAAGGCATCAAAAAGGATGTGGCGCACAAATTGAAACTGCTGCAAGCCGCCAAACACCTCGGCTGCCGCCGTGTGAAATGCACCGGCTCCAAGCGCGGCACCAAGGGCGGCTTGGCGTCGGTGATTGCGGTTTGCAAGGAGCTGGCGCCAGCTTTCGAGGAGGCCGGCGCGCTGCTGCTGCTCGAAAACCACGCCAACAACGTGCTCGAGAACATCGCGGACTACGACACCATTTTTGAGCAGATCGACTCACCCAACGTCGGCCTCTGCCTCGACACCGGGCACTTCGAAGGCGCGGGCATCCAGCTGGCGGACGTGGTGGAGCGCTTTCACTCGCGCACGCTGCACATCGACCTCAAGGACTGCAAAGCCTTCGGCAAGGGCCATGACACCGTGGTGTTCGGCGAGGGCGTGACGGATTTCACCGCTTTTCTCGATCTCGTGACACGCCGAAACTTCCACGGTTACATGGTGCTGGAGCAGGCCTGGGCCGAACCACGCGAGCCCATCGTCGAAGACCTGCGCAAGGGCGTGGCGATGTTCCGCAAGTTTGAGCGCGGCTGGGGTGTCAGAGTCGCATTTGCTTTGATAACGGGACGAATTGTGTCCCTTGGGCAATAATTTTTGTCCACGCTGACGGCTTTCGAATCATCTTGTCATGCAGCGCGGCATGATGTTCGCGCGGCGGACCATGACACCTGCTGAAAAACAACAACGTGACCGCGTGGTCTGTGAGGCATTCGCCTGCCGGCACGCTTTGCTGGCTTATGCCTGGGCTCTGCTCGGCGATTATGCCCGGGCGGAGGATGTGGTGCAGAGCGCTTTCCTGGTCGTGATGGACAAATATGCAGACTACCGGGAGGGCACATCGATGCTGGCTTGGTGCCGGTCCATCGTGCGGTTGAAGGTGTATGAGGCGCTGCGGGAACGGAACCGCCTGGTAGCGACCGAGGATTCACTGCTTCATGACGCAGTCAGCTTTGCCTTTGATGAGGCGCAGGAGACCGAGCAGACGGCGGCAAGAATGGAGCGCCTGGAGCGGCTGCGGGAATGCATGCTAAAGCTGACTCCCAGGCTGCGCTCACTTCTTGAAGCGAGCCTCCAGCCGGGCGCCAGCTACGCGCAAATCGGCCGGGCCGCCGGTATGAGCGTGGAGGCGGTGCGCAAGGGGTTGTATCGGGTCCGGGCGGCGTTGCGCGATTGTGTAAACAAGAGACTGGAGGCTGGCTTATGAATGAGCGTTTTGATGATTTGATGTTTCGCCATCTAACCGGCGGCTTGCGAGCGGATGAAAAGGAGCAGTTGGCCAGCATGCTGGATGAGGATCCGGCTGCACGGCGCGAGCTTGTGCAGTTCGTGCAGGAACAAACTGACCTGATGGAGTGTCTGGCTGTGAAGTCTGCCATGCCGGCGAAGCGGCAGGCGGTTTCAAGGCCAACGCTGCAGCCGCGCACACGATCGCCGCTTTTCGCCTTGGCGGCACTTCTTGCCCTGATGGCGATCGCAAGCGCGGTTTGGCATTTCCTGACGATCGCGAATGAGCGCACGCCGGTGCTGACCCGCCTCTCAGGATCGGTGAACCGACCGCTTGGCTCGCTCCGTGCGGGTGACAGCCTGAGCACCGGGGCCGAATCAAGCGCGATGCTGCTGTATCCGGATGGCACCCTCGTGGAGCTCGCGGCGGGCACGACCATTGGAGTGCCGCTTCGCTCCTGACACGACAGGTCAAAGGGGCTTGATCTTGTCGTGGGCCGCGTCACCGCCGAAGTG
>CALJZV010000381.1 GCA_937983475.1 uncultured Verrucomicrobiales bacterium | reverse complement strand
GCCGTCCGTTCCGCGTGGCGCCTGCCTGCTCCCGCTCGTCGCCCCCTGCGCCTTTCCCTGCCCGGACCAGCCGCGCGTCGGCCCGCTCCGCAGCGGCTTTGTTGAACGGGCAGCGATAACAGTAAGGCGCCATCACCTTGTCCGACTTGAACAGCAGCCCCGAATACGCGCTGTGAAACAGGTCAATGTGCCCCAGGCTGACCGCGCCCACGGTGTCGCCGTGATAGGCGCCTTGCAGTGAAATAAAACGCGGCTTTGGACTGAGGCCCGAGCGGCGCGCATATTCATAAGCGAGCTTGAGAGCCACTTCCATGGCCGTGGAGCCATCATCGGAAAAAAACACTTTTCTCAATGGCGGGTTGCGCAACATGGAACCGGGCCGGTTGAACAGCCATTTTGGGTTGGCCAGCCGAACCAGCTTTTCCGCCAACAACGAGGCCGGTTCATTGGCAAATCCCAGCGCCGAGGAATGAGCGATTTTCTTCAACTGCTCCTGAATTGCGGCGTTGATGCGAGGATGGCCGTGTCCGTGCAAATTGGTCCAGATGGAAGAATTGGCGTCGAGGTATTCGCGCCCGTGAACATCGCGCAAAACCGCGCCGCGCGCCTCGGTGATCACGATCGGCTCGCGCTTGAGCCACTCCTTCATTTGCGTGAATGGATGCCAGACAAATTGATGGTCGAGCTTGGCGATGGGGTGCATGGCGTTGTTCAAGGGCATGAGGAAGGGTGCAATGTGGACATGGAATCAGCCAACTGGTCAATTTGCCTTGCTGTGTGCATGGCCGTCACAGTGATTCGCAGTCGCGCCGCGCCCCGGGCGACCGTAGGATACCGAATGGCCGGTACAAAGATGCCACGTTCGCGGAGGCATTTGGAAAGTTCCATGGCGCGGGATTCCTCACCGAGAATGACTGGCAGGATGAGGCTTTGGGGTGATTCGCCACAGCAGTTCATTTTTTTCAAGGCCGCGTGAAGGCGCTCGATGTTTTCCCAGCCTTGAATTCTTCGGCGCGCGCCCGCCTCTGTTTGGATGAACCGGATGCCCGCGGTTGCGGCCGCAGCCGCTGCTGGAACCGGCGCCGTTGAGAAAATGAAGCTGCGCGCGCGGTTGACAAGCCAGTCCACCAGTTTCCTAGAGCCGCAAATGTAGCCGCCGGAAGCACCGACAGCCTTGCCCAGCGTGCCCATCTGCACCTCAACCTGCTCGGACACTTGCAGTTCCTCGATCAAGCCGCGTCGCCGCTCGCCGAACAGTCCGGTGGCGTGGGCTTCGTCCACCATCAGCCACGCGCCGTGGCGATTCTTCAGTTCAACCATGTCTCTCAACGGCGCGGTGTCGCCATCCATTGAAAAAACAGATTCGGTAACGACAAGAATGTTTTTGCCGGCCGCAACAGACTTTCGAGCCCATTGCAGCTTGGCCTCAAGGTCGTTGAGGTCGTTGTGAGCGAAGATCCGCAGGGTCGCGCCGCTCAACCGGGCGGCATCGACAATGCTGGCATGAACCAGCTTGTCGAGAATGACAAAGTCGCCTTTGCCAGCCAGCGCGCAGAGGCATCCCAGGGCGTCGTCGAACCTGGAGGAAAATGAAAGCGCGGCCTGGTAGCTCTTGAAATGCGAGAGAGTGTCCTCCAGTTCGTGGTGTGGCGCGAGGGAGCCGCAGATCAGCCGGGAGGCTCCGGAGCCGGAGCCGAATTTTTCGACGGCCCTGATGGCAGCTTCTTTCAAAACCGGTTCGTTGGCCAGTCCAAGATAATCGTTGGAAGAGAAGTTGAGGTGCGGCTTGCCGTCCAGTTCGATGGTGGTCGCCTGCGCCGAATTCACTGGACGCAACTGCCGGTAAAGTCCCTGCTCGCGGATGGCGGCAAGCTTGTGATCCAAAGCATCATCGAACGACTTCACGCCCGGATGTTATCCATGTGGAAAATGTAAGACAACGCCCGGCTGCGGTCCGAAAACTGATTTTGATGGGTCTTTCTCCACAGAGACACAGAGAACGCAAAGGAGTGCCAAGGACACACCAATGGTTTTTCGCGATTATATTTTTTACAAAGTCTGTGTCTCCGTGGAGAAATTGAGCTGGAAGGCAAGTATAGGGTTCTTATTGCCAGCCCAGGAAGCGTCCGCCTTGATAGGTCAGGAACGCGAATCCCCACGCGAGCAGCCCCATGTAAATCCATTGGAACAGCGGCCATTTCCAAGTGTTGGTTTCCCGGCGGACCACTGCCACGGTGCTGACGCACTGGAGCGCAAAAACGTAAAACACCATCAAGGCAAACGACACCAAAGGCGTGTACACGAGCGAACCATCGGGGCGGGTTTGTTCCCGCATGGTTTTGGCAAGGTCGGCGATGCCCTTTTCCTCATCTTCGGCCTCGCCGACGTTGTAAACGGTGGACATGGTGCTGACAAAGACCTCGCGCGCGGCGAAGGAGGCGACGATGCCGATGCCGATTTTCCAGTCAAATCCCAACGGCTCAATGACGGGCTCAATCCATTGTCCAATCCGCCCGGCATAGCTGTGGCGCAGCATCTCGCCGGCCTCTTCCTTTTCCAACTCCGCCAACTGCTCGGCACGGTCCTTGAGAATGCCGGCGGGTTCGGTGAACGCCGAGGACGGATCGGTCTGGAGCGCGACGCGGCGCGCTTCGTATTCGCGTTCGATTTCCGTGTTCTTGGGATAGCTGGCCAGAAACCAAAGAATAATGGCAATGCCGAGAATCACAGTGCCGGCGCGGCGCAGGAAGATTTTGGAGCGTTCCCACATGTGGCGCAGCGTGACGGCCACCACCGGCCGCTTGTAGGGAGGCAGTTCCATGATCAGCATCGGGGCGGGGCCTTTCAGCAGGGTCTTCTTGAACAGCCACGCCATGGCCATCGCCACAACGATTCCCAGCAGGTACATCGCCAGCATGGTCAGCCCGGAAAGCTTGATGAAACCGAAAAGAGATTTGTCCGGAACGCAGGCGGCAATCAGCACCGTGTAAACCGGAAGGCGCGCGGAGCAACTCATCAGGGGCGCGACCAGGATGGTCACCAGGCGGTCCTTGGGGCTCTCAATCGTGCGCGTGGCCATGATGCCGGGAATGGCGCAACCGAAGGAGCTGAGCATCGGAATGAAGCTTTTGCCATGAAGTCCCACGCGGCTCATCAGCCTGTCCATGAGAAATGCGGCCCGCGCCATGTATCCGGTGTCCTCCAGCAGGCTGATGAACAGGAACAGCAGGCAGATCTGTGGCAGGAACACGACGACTGCGCCAACACCGGCAATCACACCATCGACAATGAGGCTGTTCAGCGGCCCCTCGGGAATGGCGCTGCCGACTTGTTCCCCCAGCCACCCGATTGCGGTTTCAATCCAGCCCATCGGATATTCGGCAAAGGTGAATATGCCCTGGAACATTGCCGCCATGATGGCCACGAAAATGAGCATGCCCCAGAGTTTGTGCGTCAACACTCGGTCCAAACGGTCGCTGAAGGTCTCACCGGCAATTGGCTTTTCGGTGGTGACGGCCATTTGAATGGCCGCCGCGCGGGCGTAGCGGGCCTCGATGGCAGCGCTGCGCCAGTCCACATCGGCGGCCTCCAGTCGCTGACGGGCTAGGTTGACCGATTCTATAATTTCCTGCGGGTAATGCTCCCGAATCGAGGAGTTGAGCACGCGTTCATCCCCAAGTATCAACACCGCTTCCGCCAGTGCCTGCGTCCGGCGCTCGTGGAAGGTTTTTTCCAACAGCGCAGCGATCGTGGCGGCTTCGTTGCCAAATTTTTCCGGCAGTTCGCAGAACTGCTTGGGCAACATCCGCCGGTTTTCCCGCAGTGTCGTGACGATTTTCTGCCGCAGGTCGGGAATGCCCTGCCCAGTGCTGGCCACCAAGGGCACCACCGGAACGCCCAGCGCAGCGCCAAGCTGATCGGCGTGAATTTCATGGCCGATTTCAGCCGCCACATCGGTCATGTTCAGCGCAACCAGAGTCGGGTAGCCCAACTCGATGACCTGAGTGGCGTAATACAGATTGCGCTGAAGATTGGAGGCGTCCACAACGATAACCACCAAAGAGGGAGGCGGCACCTCGGCCAGGCGATGGAACAGAACATCGCGCGAAATTTGCTCGTCCAGCGATTGCGGGCTGAGGCTGTAGGTTCCGGGAAGGTCCAGAATCTTCACCGGCAAATCCGCTGGAGCGCCCTGAAGTTTTCCCTCCTTGCGCTCGACGGTTACTCCGGCGTAGTTGCCCACCTTGGCCCGAAGACCGGTCAACGAGTTGAACAGCGTGGTTTTGCCGCAATTGGGATTGCCTGTCAGGGCGACGTAAAGGTCCTTTGTGCTGGCCGACGGCGGAAGCGGCGACCGGCGCGGGCCGGCGCTGGCTGTGGAGAATTGTTCGTTTGCGGCAGCTTCCATTGAATGGGTGTCCGAGCCGAATTAAGCGACGCGAACCAGGATCAAATCGGCTTCGTGCCGGCGAAGGGTCAGGTTGTAGCCGCGCACCTTGATTTCCACCGGGTCGCCCAATGGCGCGAACCGAATCAATTGCACCGGCGTTCCCACCAGCAGTCCCATTTCCAACAAGCGTCCACGCTGCTCGGCGGGAATGCGAATTTCGGAAACGGTTCCGGAACCGCCCACCGGCAGTGACGTCAGGGGGGTGGAAGTTTGCGCGGAGGAGGACACTTTCAGGCAACCCGTTGGGCCAGGAGCGGTTCCACCCAAATGTGCTCAGCGACTTGCGGATTGATCCCCACGCGCGCCTGGCAGACCTGGCAGATGACGTGGCCATGTCGGCTCACCAACCGGATGCATTGTTCCTCGCAAAAGCCCATTTCGCGAAGGCGAACGGAAACTTCCGGCGGCGCGGAAAGTTGCTTGATGCGCACAGCCACGCCAGCCTGGACACGGCTCAAGGGACACAAAAGGCTCTTGGGACAAGCGTGTTCAGTTGGCATCGAATCGTTCACTAGGCCCGCAACTTATGGCAATTGAGACTTAGTTGCAAGAAGGTTTTCCGGAGCATAACCAAGTGGGGTTTGCAGGACTCCGATTTCACCAATCATATGACCATTGAATTGGGCCCCGCTTTGTTTAAGACTCCGCTTATGATTCACCGTGTGATTCTGATGGTTGCGCTGTTGCTTGGGGTAAATGGGGTTGGCGCGGAGGAACCGCTGAAAGCCCGAAGCGCATTCTATCCGCCGGAGACGCTGGCGAAGGTGCGCCGCAACCTCGAAAAGCATCCAAGCGGAAACATTTTTGCGCAGCAGGCCATGCAGTTTGCGGCGTTCTGGCAGGAGATGCCCGATGACGAACTTTGGGGGCTGATGTTCGGTCCGAAGATTTCCCGCTCATGGATGGTCTGGTCCAACAGCCATTGCCCGGCCTGCAAAAAATCCGTTCCGATGTACGAATGGAAAATTGAGGCGCAGAAATCGCCGTGGAAGTTGCAGTGCCCGCAGTGCGCGGAGGTGTTCCCGAAGAATGACTTTGCCGCGTTTAATAAGTCGGGCCTCGACGAACGCGGTTTCTTCGACCCCGCTCGAGCTGATCGCTCGCTGCTGTTCAACACCGAGCATCCCGACCCTGCCGATCCGCTGCATCGCTTTGGCGTGGATGATGGCGAGGGTTATGTGGAGGGCGACAACCGCTGGCGGTTCATCGGCGCGTATCTCGTCTATGGCCAGTTCAAGAAACTGGTGCTCGAAGGCATCAAGTCGCTGGCGGTCGCGCACGTCTTCACCGGCGACCCGGTTTACGCGCGCAAGGCGGCCATCCTGCTCGACCGGGTGGCCGATGTTTACCCGGAGTTTGATTACGCCTCGCAGGGGCTGGTTTACGAAAAGCGCGGTCACCAAGGTTATGTCTCGGTCTGGCACGACTCATGTGAGGAGACGCGCGAACTGGCGATGGCTTACGACCAAATTTTCGAATCCATTCGCAAAGACGATGAGCTGGTGAAATTTTTGTCCGCCAAAGCGACGGCGCACAAACTGGCGAATCGCAAGGCCAGCTTCGCTGAAATCCAGCGCAACATCGAGACCTGCATTCTGCGGGATGCTGTCACCGTCGGCCGCAAAAAAATCAAAACCAACTTCCCGCGCATGGAAGCGGCGGAGGCGTTGATTGTTGGCATTCTCGGCTGGCCGGAAAATCGCGCGCAGGTCGAGGCGCTGATCGACAGTTTTGTTACCAAAGCTACGGCGGTCGATGGGGTGACGGGCGAGAAGGGCTTTGCCGGCTACGGCGCGGCGACCATTGCCGGAATGGCATTCTGACTCGCGGGATTTGATTGCGCCGATCCGCACTT
>CALJZV010000380.1 GCA_937983475.1 uncultured Verrucomicrobiales bacterium | reverse complement strand
CAAACGGCCAGAAGACGCTCAGCAGCGCATTCGAACTGATGACATTGCCGGCGAGATTGCTCACTTGCACCGAATAATTGCCCGCGTCGCTGCTCTGAACATTGTTTCGCGTAAATGAACTTGCCGTCGCGCCCGCGATGTTGCCGCCATTAAAACGCCATTGGTAACTCAACGGCGAACTACCGCTGGCCGTGACCGAGAAGAGCGCGTTGCTGCCGCCGCGCACCGTCTGGCCCAGCGGATGCGCAACAACCACGGGCGGAACCGCCACGGTCAGGAGCGCGTTTGCGCTGGTCGCGCTCCCGGCAATGTTGGTCACCACTACCGAGTAGTTTCCTTCATGCGACGGCTGAGTGTTGACGCGAGTGTAATTGCTGCTGGTGGCCCCGGCCAAATTGGTGCCATTGAAGCGCCATTGGTAGGCAATCGGAGCGGTGCCCGTCACCGCCGCGCTGAAGGTGGCATTGCTTCCCTGAGCCACGGTCAAACTTTGCGGCTGCTGGGAAAATGCCGGAGCGGTGGCCTCGACCTGGCGCTCGATGCGCACATTGTCCACCAGCCCAAAACTCACCGCGCCGTTATCCGACAGTGAATTAAACGAATCCCAATACCCGACAAAAAAGTTGTTCGCCGAAAAGTTGGCGCCGTTGATGGTCGCGATCAGCAGGCCGTCGATTGTCCATGTCACCGTGCTGCCCTGCTTTTCAATGATGACATCGCGCCACTGAAAGCCGACGGCTCCTGTTGCCAACGAACCGGTCTGCTGCGGATGCGCCGATTGCTGCGACGCGGGCGCGGTCTGCCCCCCAGGAAATTCGCCGGTGTAGTAAGGATGGCTGTTTCCACGGGCGTTGGCGGCGGTTCCAGACGCATACACCCCGGTGTTGGTCGCCTGCAACGTGGTCCCCGCATAAGCGTTAAAATCGGAGACGGCTCCAATGTCGGACGCCCCGCCCTCGCCATCCACGGCAAACCAAAAACCATCGGCAGTGCTCCCCGCGCCGGTCCACTGCACCCGGTTGCCCGCCGTGCCCAAGCCGGCGGTAATGTGCTCGGAGGAACCGGTTCCGCCGGCTGGAAACGGCCCGTTGGCATTGATCCACATGTCAAACCGCAATCGATAATCTCCCTGAAAATTGCCGCCGATGGGCGAGATGTTCAGCGCGGCGGCCGTCTCGGCGGTCATGTGCGCCTCAAACTTCACACCGCGCGTGGTGCCGCCGGTTGAATTGGGCGCTGAAAAAATCCCGTCGGCGGCGTAGTTGTAATTAAAGGTCACCCGCGTGTCGGCGGTGGACTGGTTGACGACCCAGTTTGCCGAGGTATTGGTGTCGAAGTTGTCAGAAAATAAAACCTGCGTTTCCATCGGGATGTTGACAATCAGCGCTGCGTCCTGGCTGGTGACCGACCCCACGGAATTGGAGACGATGACCGAATAATTTCCCGCGTGATTGGTTTGAACATTGAGAACTGAATAACTGCTCGATGTAGCCCCGCTCAGGGCTGCGCCGTTTTTGCGCCACTGATAGTTCAACGGAGCGTTCCCGGTGGCGACAACACTGAAGCTTACATTGGCCCCTCGCATCACATCCTGGCCTTGCGGCTGCGTGGTGATCACCGGAAAACCCGGAAGTGGCGTCGCGTTGAAGAAGTCCAGAATGTCCGCCATATAGGCGTTTCGCACGCTGGCGCTGGTAATGGTTTCAAACGGGAACCCAAAGTAAACACCTCGTCCGCCTCCGGCCGAACCACCGTACTGAATAGCCGCCACGCCGGTGGAGGCACCGGTATAATTGATCGCTGCCCGGGCGCCGGAGCCGAAGGCCGTGAGAATTTCCGGCGTCTTCACCCAGTAGATGCCCTTGTTCCCGTCATCAAATGCGCCGCTGGCGTTGCCGGCAAAAATGGAGCCGCTGGCAGCGGTGAACGTGTACGCGCCGGAGTTGGTGTTGGCGTCCGTGGACAAATCAGCGCGCAACTGGTTGTTGAAAAACGCCCGGTCGGCCGCGGATGGCCCGGACGCCCGGTCCAGGTCGCGCGCAATTTCCGAGCCCGAGAGAAACAAATGTCCGCCGCCGCCGAGAAAGGTCGTTATTTTCCCCTGCACCGTGCTGTTGAAATTATTTGTCAGGTCCTGGCCCGCCTGCCAGATGACCACCGCGTAGTTCGCCAGATTGACCTGACTGTTTTTCACCGCCTCCTTGTGGCAGGAATCAAACGCCAGCCCATAGGCGCTGATGGCCTTGCCGTGAGGCGCCACGTAATCAAACGAATTGACCGAGCGCGGCAGCACTCGCTCCATCGTGCCGGAATTTCCCGGCGGCTTGTAATTGGTCACGCTGGGCGTGTGCCGCAGATTGGTTGTGCGGTCAAAGCGAGTGAACCCATTCACGAATAGGGCTTTTTTCGCCGATGGGTTGGAGGAGCGCCGGCACCCGACCACTTCGGATGGCATGGATTCGCCTCCGGCATTCACTGCTGCGATTCGAAAGTAAAGATCGGTGTCCGAGGCCACATTGGTCAGCGTGATGCTGGTCGCCGCACTGCCCACATAAACCGGGTTGCCGAACCCATACCCATCGGTCGAGCGATACACCACGTAATTGGTCGGGCTGCCGCTGCGGCGACTGGGAACCGGCGTGGACCATGAGAGAAATATGCCGCTGTTGGTCGCCAGCGCGCGGACGTTCCAAGGCGGTTCCGGCAGGTAATTGAGCGCCACCGGATTGTTGGTGTCGTGCTCATTGAAGAAGCGAAGGATGCCCTGATATGTCGAGCGGGCCGCCCAGTTGCGCACCTGGGGATTTTTCAAATACTTGGCGTCGTCCACCTG
>CALJZV010000379.1 GCA_937983475.1 uncultured Verrucomicrobiales bacterium | reverse complement strand
CCCACTGCCACATCAGCGCGGGAGGCAATGTTGCTTACATTTCCCTCGCGGACGCGACACAGTTTGCCACGTTAAATTCCCTCTTGCAGCAGCGCGCCTGGTCCGGGCTGACTCTCCGCGGCGATGGCCCACTCTGGCTGGGCGCGCCTCCGCAAGCGCAGATCGCGACCGCAGTGAAGGCGGCGCTGGATCCCGAAAACCGTTTCCCCCCCCTCCACGACTGATGTTGCACGAAATTCCATCCGATCAACATGGACCTCTCGCCAGGCCGATGACCCGCGCCATCGAAACGTGTGTTCACTGCGGCTTCTGTCTTGCCGTCTGTCCCACCTATCACGAGTTGGGACAGGAAATGGACTCCCCGCGCGGTCGCATCCTCCTGATGAAACAGGTGCTCGAGGGAAAGCTTTCCTGGGCTGCCGCCCAGCCGCACGTGGACCGCTGCCTCGGTTGCCTCGCCTGTGAGCCGGCCTGCCCCAGCGGTGTGCCTTACCGCGATCTCATCAGCCCATTCCGGGCATTGGCAAAAAAACAGTTTAAACGGCCCCTGAACGAAAAGGTGGCCCGCTGGTTTACCTCGCAAACCGTGCCTTTCCCATCGCGCTTTCGTGCCGCAGCAACGGCGGGGCGGGTGGGAAAATGGTTTTCGCAACTATTGCCCGACGCGCTCAAGCCGATGCTTGAATTATTGCCTCCGACTTTGCCTCCAAGGCAAACGCTGCCGGAACTCACGCCGGCTCAGGGCGAACGCAGAGCCCGGGTGGCGTTGCTGGCCGGTTGCGCCCAGCAGGTGCTCGACCCGGACATCAACACCGCGACAATTGAGGTGCTCGCTCGCAACGGCGTGGAAGTCGTAATCCCGCGAACGCAAGGGTGCTGCGGCGGCCTCGCCTGGCACACCGGCGCGCTCAGTGCGGCGCAGGATTTCGCCCGGCGTAATCTCGCCGCATTCCCCGCTGACGTGGACGCCATTCTGACCAACGCTGCCGGATGCGGTTCCGCCTTGCACGAATATCACCTGATCCTCGCCGGCACGCCCGACGAGGCCCGCGCCGACCAGTTTCGTCATCGCGTCATGGATGTCAGCGCATTCCTCTTCAAACTCGGGATCCGCGCTAAGCCCGCCGGTATCGGCCAGCCAATGAAAATCGCTTACCACGACGCCTGCCACCTGGCTAATGCCCAGAACGTGCGCTGCGAGCCGCGCGAATTGTTGCGCTCCATTCCCGGGGTGGAGCTGGTGGAACTCGCCAACGCGCATCTCTGTTGCGGCAGCGCCGGCAGTTACAACATGGATCAGCCGGCGATCGCCGCATCCCTCGGGGAACAGAAGGCCCGGGCTGTCATCGCCACCGGCGCGAACGTGGTGGTGTCGGGCAACATCGGCTGCCTCACCCAACTGCGGGTCCATTTGCAAAAACTCGGTTCCCCCATCGCAATCCGCCACACGATGCAAGTGTTGCGTGACGCGGGTCGGGAACCTGTAGCGTAAAAGAAGGCACATGCCTCCATGCGGCACGGCGTTTAAGGCGCGATGTCCACGCCTATTCCATCTGGATGATTCGAAAGAATCGGGCCGGATGATTGGTGACCCCTTCGCTGAAGTCGGCTGATTCTTGCGAAAAAACGATGTTCGTCAGGGATTCCCAGTGGATCAGATTGCTGGAACCCTGAAGAATATACTCCAGGCCCGGCTCCCCGGAAAATGTGAACTGAAGCGCGTTGTCAGCAAATTGAATCTCTCCGAATTCCGGAGGTTGCGGCGGCAAAACAGAAAGCGTCGCAATGGCGCTGGTTGCTGTTCCCGCGATGTTGGTCACTCGCACAAAATAATCCCCTGCGTTGTTGGTGGTGACATTTGGGAGAGTGAGCTGCGCCTGGGTTTTGCCCGGCATGCTTGCGCCATTGAAAAACCATTGATAGGACAGAGGCCCGGTTCCCGAGGCGGTGACAACGAAAGCAACGCTGCTCCCAACACGCCCCGTGGCGTCCTCGGGTTGGTCTGCAATAGTTGGCGGAAGATTGATGGCGAGATTCGCATTTGCGCTGGTCACAGTTCCGGCGCGATTTCGAACCACCACGGAAAAGGCGCCGGCATCGTCCGGCTGCAAATTTGAGCGCGTGTAGGAGGAACTGGTCGCTCCGGAAATGTCCACACCGTTAAAACGCCATTGATATCCTTCCACGTTATTGGTGGCCACAACGCTGAACGTGGCGCTGGCGCCCACGTTGCGGGTCAGCCCCGCTGGTTGAGTGGTGATTGTCGGCGCATTGAAATACTCCAGTTTGATGTCGTCAAACCAGGCGTTGGCGACGGTTTCCGTGCCACTTCCCACCGAACCCATGACAGCGCAATCCCATGGTGAATAGGTCGCTGCCGTGATCGTCCGGTCCAACACGCCATCGACATAAAAATGAATCGTCGTGCCGTCCGCCGCCCGCTCAATCTCGAACTTGTGCCATCCGGCGGAACGGACGGTGTTCAAATTGAACCATCCGGTGTTGGCTCCGGCGACAACCCGGGCCTGGTACTTGGTGGTGTCCACCACTTCCGAGGCGAGCGTGCCGGTGTTGCCCGTTCCAAAACCCACGCTGTAGCGCCCGATGGCGAACAACTGCACCAGGCTCCCATTGTTGTAGCCCGCGCCGCTGTAGGAACGGACTTCGCCAAACCAGCGCGTCTGCGCTCCCGAGTTGTCATACATCCAGAACGTCGCGCGGGCGCGGCCCTCAATTTCCGGAGCAAAGTTATGGTACATTTTGTTGAGGGAACTGCTCACCTGGGCGCTCTTGCTGCCGCCGGACGTGTGGTTCGTGGAAGCAATGGTCATGGCTGTGGAGGGACTCGGAAAAGCGGTCCAATTGTTCAGGTTTCCCGATTCAAAGTTGTCCTGGAAAATCACAATCGCATTCAAATACAACTGCGCCTCCGCGCTGGTGGTTGTCCCCGCAGAATCGGTGACGCGCACCGTGTAGGCGCCCACGTCGGAGGCCTCAACCGCCGTGATTGAAAGCGACGTGCCCAGCGCGCCGCTGATGCGGCCCCCGTTGGAAAGGTTGCTGCCGTTCTTGCGCCATTGATACGCAAGTGTTCCGGTGCCGGTCGCCGAAACCGTAAATGTCACGTTTTGTCCCGGATCCTTGGTTTGCGTCTGCGGATGCGCGGAGATCGTGGGGCCGGGCCCCGCAGTCGTGGCGTTGGCGGTGTTGGAGTAAGCCGAATCCCCCAGCGAACTATTGGCTCGAACCCGGTAATAATAAACCGTGCTGCTGCTGAGGCCCGTGTTGGAGTAGGTTTTGACGTTAGCGCCCACAGTCCCGATTTGCGTCCACGGACCGACGGCGGAACCGGCTCGCTCGATTTTGAACGATGTTTCCACGTTCGAGTTATCCGTCCAACTGAGATTGATCTGGCTTGTGGATACGGCCGTGGCCACCAGGCCGGTCGGGGCGAGGGGCGGATTCTTCCGCTCGTAAACGCCGTTGCGGGCGGCCCCGCCGTTGTAGTTGCCGCCAATGTACGGACCGTAAATGCCGTCTCCAGGACATGCCGTGGCCTTCACGTTACGGTGTCCATCGAGTGTTCCAACGGTGTTGCCGTTATATGTACCGCTGCCATAGGGTGACCAGGTGGAGGGCATCCTCCAGGCAATGACATCGTAAAGCGCGTTCATCGTCGCCGAGGTGGGTTGGTCGGCGCCGCCCGGTTTGTCGGGATGATACCAGCCCATCGCGGTGAATCCGAAACTGTCGGTGTTGTGCCCATCATGTGCGCCCCGAGGGAGCCCGGTCATGGAATTTTTCCGGGCTTCAAAAATATTGCCGAATTTATCCACCATGAAGTGATAGCCCACGTCGCAGTAACCCCGGGTATCCATGTGATAATTCTGGGTGCTCCGCATGTAGGATTTCGAGGTTGTCAGGCTTGTTGTGGCATATTCGGAGCCTGCGGTATGGTGAATGATCGCGCGGGTCAGGCTGCCTATGGTGGATGTGCAACTGGTGGAGCGCGCCGTCCAGCAGGCCCGATCACAAATGACCGGTTGCGGACCCTTGGCGGCGAGGGCCGGAAGACTGAACAGGATAAAAAGCAGCGTGAAAGCAATCGCGGCAACTCGGTGGGAAGGCGAACTCATGCTCATATATTAAGAATAAATACCGGACGCGCAATTATCTATTGACGCGGTTGGCCCATCGGGAGATCGCCGGATGCATGTTCGCATTAAATTCCTCCTCATTTTTTCCTGAAAGGATTTCGCCTTCCCATGAGCGTCACGGCAGGGGGCAGTGTTGTCTCTGTGCTGGGCCTCTCCCAGACTGTTTTCCTTTCTAATAATGACAACTCTGCGCGATGTGCTGATCCGCCAGGCCCCATCTGGACTGAAGCGAAGCACCGTGAGGCGGATCTGGGCCATCGAAAAATTGTCCTCGACCGCTTTGGGTCGCTATGGGAAGAAAGGCGGGTGGAAAAACAAACAACACTTGGCTTCGGCGTTCCCCAATTCGGTTCAGAAACGCCCTTTCATTTATTTGCAAGATTGCAAATTCACTTGCTTGCCTGGCTGGTTGCCTTTGCGGCATTGGCTTCGGCGCAGGGAGCGGCCCAGCCGTTCATTTGGGAGGTGAAGCATCCGCAGAAGCCGGGAACGGTTTACCTGTTCGGATCCATTCACGTGTTGAATCCCAAAGACCCGCTGCCGCCATTGGTGGACACGATTTTTCCGTTGAGCGACAAGGTCATTTTCGAGGCAGACCTGGATGATCCAGGATTGCTCAACAGCATTCGATCCAGAGCGTATTTGTCCGGCTCGGATTCCTTGAGGAACTACCTTTCCGCCTCCACCTACAGTTCTCTGGACTCATTTCTCAAATCCCGTCGCGCCGATTGGATTCAATTGGCCCCGGATGCGCCGGCGCATTTCAGCCAGTTGCGTCCCTGGCTGGCCTTTACCTGGGCCATGGAAATGAAATACGCGATGAATGGGCTGTCCGGAAACCATGGCGTGGATCGCCGGTTGCTGACGCGGGCCCGGCAGGCAGGCAAGCCCCTTGAGTTCTTGGAAAGCACGGTTTTTCAATTGAGGGTTCTTGAGCACGCCATCGCCGGAAACGAGAATGGCGCCGTGCTCTCCGTGCTGAATGAGAATCCCAAGGATCTGGTTTCCGCCTGGCTGGCAGGCGATGCCGCCGCGTT
The DNA here is from genome assembly GCA_937983475.1 of uncultured Verrucomicrobiales bacterium. Taxonomy (GTDB): domain Bacteria; phylum Verrucomicrobiota; class Verrucomicrobiia; order Limisphaerales; family JACDHS01; genus CALJZV01. The sequence goes on along the minus strand of CALJZV010000379.1, from coordinate 3,980 downwards.
GAAGGCAAAGATAGACGCGGCGTATGCGCACTATCCGGGCGCTGCTGCCGTGCTTCTTGACCAGCGCAATTGGAATTGGCTGCCCAAAATCGAAGCTGAATTCAGCCAGAACCGGAGAACCCTTGTGGTGGTCGGCGCGGGTCATCTGTTTGGAAATGCCGGCCTGCTGAAGCTGCTGCTGGACCGTGGTTATTCGGCGGAGCGCCTGCCGGCTGCGCCGCGAGTCATTCGGCAGCCTGCGACCCAGGACACGGTTCTGGGTTCGACGATCACCCTGTCGGCCATGGCCACCGGCACGCCGCCGCTAAGTTATCAGTGGCAGAAGAATGGAACGAACATTGCCGGGGCGACCACCACATCTCTGGTCCTGACCAATGTGCAATTCCATTCGGCGGGCAGTTACTCAGTCAGGGCAAGCAACAGCACTGGCACAACCAACAGTGCGGCGGCCCTGATCCGCGTGTTCGACGTGAGCCAGTACACACCGTTTTACATGGTGTCCGACCTCCGCAAACTGGAGCTGTGGCTTTACGAGCGAACCAACGTCGTGGCTGTCACATCCCTCAATGGCGGGATGCCACACGGCCTCGATTGGCACCCGGTTGGAACCGCCGATCTCAACGGCGATGCGCACACGGATATTCTTTTTCAGCACACGGACGGGAGGATGGCCGCCTGGTTGATGCAGGGAAACACCCGTCATCAGAACGTGGCATTGAAGCCAATTAACCCGGCGTGGCGCGCCGTGGTTTTGGCTGACATGGATGGCGATGCAAAGGCTGACATTGTTTTTCGGCACACTGATGGCCGGGCGGCGGTGTGGTACATGAATGGGATAACTTTTGGCACTTCGGGTTTATTGAATGGTGCCAAACCGGTGAATTTGAGCTGGCGTCTGGCTGCAGCCGCGCACTTCGATGCTAATGGGAAGGCGGATTTGCTCTGGCAGAATTCTGCCGGGAACCTGGCCGTTTGGCTGCTGGACGGGACGAATGTAATTTCCAAACTTCCGCTCCGGGATGGATTGCCTGTCGCAGCCCGGGCTGTCGGGGGATTTGACCTCAACAGTGATCACAAAACAGACCTGATTTTCCAGCGAACATCGGGGCAAATGTCGTATTGGCTGATGGATGGCCTTGACTATGTTTCAGCCGGCCCGTTGCAAAACGGAAGGCCAACGCCGCACCAGTGGCGCTTTCTTGGCACAAGGTAGGCAGGCGTTCAGATTTTTCATGCGGCACCGGAGAGCGTTCTCATTGCCTTATTCCCGACCCGACGTTCCGGCCAAACGGGGAAATTATTCGCTGAAGGAGCCGCCCTTGACGCCTTGGGGAAATTAGCTCCACACTTCGGCTGTGACGCACGGGGTTATTGTATATCTGCTCCGCAGCCGCGCCAACTGGATGGCAGCGGCGACGTTTCTGGCCGTGGCCGCCGCGCTTTATATTTATCCACCGGCGCAGCACGCGTTTTATCCCCGCTGCCTTTTGTATCAATGGACCGGCTGGCTTTGTCCGGGGTGCGGCTCGTTGCGCGCCCTCCATGAGCTGGCGCACGGCAACCTGGCGGAAGCCTTCCTCTTGAATTCACTGCTGGTGCTCCTGCTGCCCGCGCTGGCGGTTTATATTTTCTGCAAACTCAAGGGAAGCCCGCACATCCCCTTGTCCCGATGGACGGCGCTCGCGCAGGTGGCGGTGGTGGTCGCCTTTTGGATTGCGCGAAACGTGTCCTCGGTGAACGGTCTTTGAAGCGCGAAACTTGAACGCATGAATTCCACTCAGACGCCAACCAGCCAGCGGACTTCCAAGCCGATGTCCCCTTGGGCCTGCCTGGCAATCAACCTGGCGGCTACCCCGGGCGCGGGCACCCTGCTCGCGCGGCGTTACATTGCCGGCGCGGCCCAGTTGGCGCTGGCCTTGGCCGGGTTTGCGTTGGCAATGGGGTGGGTTTTCCAAAAACTTCGTGTTTATTACAGCCTCATGTTCGACACTCAAATGCCGCCTGAGCCGGGCAATGCTCTTGGCATCCTTGGACTGGCCTTGTTCGGCGTGGCGTGGCTGTGGTCTCTGGTGTCGAGCATCCTGATTATTAGGACGGCGGAAAAGCCGGTGCCGCCGCCGCTGCCCCCGCAACATCTCGGGCAATGACCGACTGTCCAAATTTTCTGAACTCATTACATTTGACTCATGCACGACAGACGCCATCAAGCGGCCATTCTCGAAACCCAGCGGTTGTTCAAGGAGCGCTTCGCCTATGCGCCGACGCACCTGGCGCAGGCGCCCGGCCGGCTGGAGCTACTGGGCAATCATACCGACTACAACCTTGGTTTGGTGCTATCCATCGCGGTGGATAAATACGTTTTCATGGCGGCGTCGCCGCGCACCGATGGGAAAATTGAGCTGGTGTCGTCGGCGTTTCCGGAGCGCGAGAAGTTTTCCATCAGTGAAATAAAAACGAATCCGGCCGCGCCGTGGGCGGATTACATCAAGGGTGTCCTGCTGCAACTGCGCAAACATCATGTTCACTTCGCCGGGTTCAACGCGGCCATTCACAGCACGCTGCCGATTGGCGCGGGCATGAGCAGCTCCGCCGCGCTGGAGGTCGCCACCGCGCTGATGGTCCGCAAGCTGCATCCCTTCACGCTCACCGACACCGGGTCCACCGTGCCGCCCAAGCCGGACCACGCCGGAAACCTTCCCGAGCCGATGCGCGGGGAGAGGCTCAACCTTGCGCGGCTCTGCCAGCGCGCCGAGAACCAGTTTGTGGGCGTGCAATGCGGCATTCTCGACCAGGTGTCGTCGCTGTTTGGCAAGGCCTTTCATGCCATTGAAATTGACTGCCAGCATTTGAGTGTGGACCACGTGCCGATGATTGGCGAAATCGCGGTGCTGATGTGTGACTCGGGCGCCAAGCACGCGCTGGCCGGCGGCGAATACAACGAGCTTCGCGGCCATTGCGAATCGGCGGCGCAGAAGCTTGGGGTCAAATCGCTGCGGCAGGCCGACCTCAAGATGCTCAAGGCCGGCAAAGCCGCCCTGTCCGAGCGCGAATTCCAGTGCGCCTATCATGTCGTCGGCGAGATTCAACGGGTCATCCATGGCGCGGAAGCGTTGCGGCAGGATGACTTTGTGCAGTTTGGACAGTTCATGTTCCAGAGCCACGAAAGCTCGCGCGATTATTTTGGCAACAGTACCGCAGAGTTGGACATTCTTGTGGAACTGGCCCGGAAGCATCCCGCAACGCTCGGGGCGCGGTTGACCGGCGGCGGCTTCGGCGGCGCGACCATCAACCTGGTGCGGCGCGACGCCATGGACGACTTCAGCCGGCACATGACCTCGGAATACGAAAAGCAAACCGGGATCAAAATGGCGCCCATGCTCTGTCTGGTGGTGGATGGGGCCACTTGAGAACGGCTTTATTTGACCAAAAATCAAATGTAACTCTTCCGCTCCTGGGCACGTCCAACAGCCCATGCGTTGCAAATTCAAGTCAGGTTTTCTGCTGATCGTTTCCTTGATGGCTCTGTCCTTTTCGGCGGCCGCAAAGGAGTCGAATCCCAAATTCAACGTCCTGTTCATCGCGATTGACGATCTGCGCCCGGAGATGGGCTGCTACGGCAACAAGGTCATCAAGACACCGCATTTGGACAGCATCGCGGCGCGCGGCACGGTGTTCCAGCGGGCCTACTGCCAGCAGGCGGTGTGCAGCCCGTCACGAACCTCGCTGATGACCGGGCGCCGCCCCGACACCACCAAGGTTTATGACTTGGACACGCATTTCCGGACCACCATTCCCGACGTCGTCACGCTGCCGCAATACTTCATGCAACATGGCTATCACAGCCAGGGTTTGAGCAAAATTTACCACGGTCATTTGCAGGATCCGAAATCCTGGAGTGCGCCCTTCTGGACGCCCTCGGCCCCCATGTATGGGCCAGAGGGGTTGGTCATCCAGAAGCAAGCCGGACAACCCAAGAAGAA
>CALJZV010000378.1 GCA_937983475.1 uncultured Verrucomicrobiales bacterium | reverse complement strand
GAAGCTATGATGAGTTTTTTGATGCCCGGCAGGCGCGCGGCTTCGAGCACATTGACAGTTCCTTCCACGTTGACCCGTTGGTAAAGAGCCGGCTCGGCCAGGCTGGGCCGAACCCCGGCGCGGGCGGCCAGATGAATGACCTGGTTGAACTGGACTTCGCCAAAGAGATCGTCGAGCGCGTGCCGGTCGGTCAGGTCGCCATGAACAAACGTGAACGGCTTGGCCAGAGCCTGGATTTCGCGGATGTTGCGCTGCTTGAGCGTGACGTCATAAAAAGGAATTGAGATCATCGAACGCCCACACCGCATGGCCCTCGTTGAGCAGTCGTTCACACAAATTGGAGCCGATAAAACCGGCGCCGCCTGTGACCAAAAAATTCATCGCGGCGACTATGCTGCGGCGGCGGGGAAGTGCAAAGTGGAAAGTTAATGCGAAAAATGCCGCTCGCCTCGTCATGGAGTTGCTGTTAACTAATCGCCATGCTTATCCGGCTGTTCTTTGGGGTCATGGTGCTGGGCTTCTTCCTTTCCGTCGCTCACTCCGGGCAAAGGCGGTTTGAATTCCGCGAACCATTTCGCAAGGAATACATCGTGAACACCAATGCCGCGTCGTCCGGCAAGGGAATATGGCTGGAGGGGGAATCAGCCACGGATCCGGAAGACCGGGTGATCATTAGCAACCGCGCGGTTCTCCAACTCCAGCCCGGCGCGCAACTCAAAGAGATTGCCCGCGGCAGCAAATTAAAGGTGTTCAGGCAGATTGATGCTCAAACTTACGTGCTTGAGGGGCCGGATGCGTTGGCCACGCTTCACGAAGCGGAGCGATTGGCTCGGAATCCACGGGTCAAGGTGAGCCATCCGGTGATGCGGCGCATGACCGATTTGGATGGACCCTACGCGCCTTTGCCAAACGACCCTTATTTCATTTACCAATGGTTCTTTGAGAACCGCAACCTGGACGGGTCTCGCTTTGGGGCGGACTTGAACCTGCGCTCCGCCTGGCCGGTGACGCGAGGCGCGGGAGTGACCATCGCCGTGGCCGACACGGGGCTGGAAACCAACCATCCTGACCTGGCGGCGCGCGCCGCTGACGCGCCTCATTTTAATTTCGAAATCGGCGAACCGAACGGCGAGCCCCCGAACAAAAGCGCCATGCACGGAACCGTAGTTGCGGGCCTTGCTGTCGCCTCGGCCAATAATGGTATCGGCGTGACTGGCGCCGCGCCGGAGGCTTCCCTGGCCAGTTGGGTTGTGTTCGGCACCAATCAAACTCTCAGTCCGCGGCAGTTTCTGGTGGACGACGAGCAATTGATGAACATGTTTCAGTATCAATCCAATGCGGTGCAGGTCCAAAACCACAGTTGGGGCACCCGGAGAATCCAGTTTGAACCCGTGGGGCTGCTGCCTTTGATTGGCATCTCCAATGCAGTCACCTTTGGCAGAAATGGAAAGGGCGTCGTAATGACGCGTTCAGCCGGCAACGATCGGACTTCTGGAAACAACGCCAACGACAGCGCGTTTCGCTCCGATCCACGGGTCATTTGCGTGGCGGCTTCCCGCCTTGATGGCCGGGCCACCAGTTACAGCAACCCTGGGGCTTGCGTTTTGGTTGGCGCTGTGGGCGGAGAAAGTTCGCATGCGATGTTTACGACCGATCTTCAAGGGACGTGGGGCTATAACTTCATCCAGACCCAGTCCGATCCGGATTTTTGGAACTACAGCTACACGTTTTGGGGCACATCCGCATCCGCCCCCCAGATTGCGGGGCTCGCGGGACTGATCCTTTCGGTCAATACGAATTTATCCTACCGGGATGTGCAGCAGATTTTAATTCACTCCGCGCGCCATTTTGATCTGGCCGACCCGCATTTGCAGACCAACCAGGCTGGATTTGTGTGCGGCCCAAACCTTGGATTCGGAATTCCTGACGCCGGTGAAGCCGTTCGCCTGGCCAAAACCTGGCCGACACGACCGGCTCAAGTGGTCAGAGCAACAAACATCATCCAGTCTGCCGCCATTCCCGATGGCGGACTCAAGGTCTTGATCACGGGGGAGGATATTCCGGAGAACCTGGCATCCATCATCGCCGTGCCCAGCGTGGGACCGCATCCAGACTCGCCAACCGCGGTGTTGCCCTTGGTGGACGCGGGGTTGGCCACCAATGCCAGCATCCTGAGCTTGAGCAACAAAGCGGCGCTGATTCAACGCGGGGTAAACAGCTTTTCTGAAAAAATAAGCAATGCGGCCGCGGCCGGGGCCCGGCTCGCGATTGTTTACAATAATTCAACCAACTCTCTATTCGTAATGGGGAACACGGATTTTGCCCCAATCCCCGCTGTCTTCATCAACCGGGCCAGCGGCGAAGCCTTGCGGGACCTTCTTCAGACCAATGCGGCATCGGCTCAGCTCAAACTTTTTTCCACCAACCTGTCCTTCGACGTCACGCAACCGTTGCTTTGCGAGCACGTGGGCGTACGTGTCAGCGCCACGCACCCTTCCAGGGGCGACTTGCGCATCACGCTGCGCTCCCCTCATGGCACCCGCAGCGTGATGCAGCGGCTGAACAGCGATACCAATTCCGGGCCCAGCAATTGGACCTACTGGTCCACGCATCACTTTTACGAATCGAGCGTTGGCGTGTGGACCATGGAGGTTTCTGATCAATTCGCCTCCGGCGCGGGATCTTTGGAGGGTGTTGAGCTCATTGTCACAGGCGTTCCCATAAATGATAGCGACCATGATGGCCTCGATGACTCCTGGGAGCTGGCCAATTTGGGTTCGCTAAATTACGGGCCAAATGAAGACCCGGACCGGGACGGGTTTTCAAATGCGCGGGAGCAGATCCTGGGCACCAATCCATTGGTTCCCGACCGGCCCTTTGAGCAGGATTTATCGCGCTGGAGTCCGTTGATTTCGCGGTTGAGCTGGCCGGGAAGCCCGCACTTCAATTACCAGGTCTGGGGCGGTTCCAATCCGGGAAGTCTGGCGCTGGTTACCAATTTGGCGGCGGTTTTTCCGGAAACCGAATGGTTTTTTCCTGCAACCAACAGCCACGAGTTTTTCCAGATAAAGGCTGTTCCATCTCCCTGAAAGCCTTTTGAAAACGGCCGGGTTACCGGCCTTGTCGCGAAATATACTTTGCACTTTGCAAGTCCGGGCGCGGGAGACCATCATGCGCGCTGCATGAATGAACCGTTGCTGCACATTGACCTGCCCGGCGTTCCCAAAATCAAAAGTGGCAAGGTCCGCGAGGTGTTCGATTTGGGCGACCGGCTGTTGTTTGTCGCCACGGACCGCATTTCGGCGTTTGACTGCATCATGCCCAACGGGATTCCGCGCAAGGGCGAGGTGCTGACGCAGATTTCCCATTTCTGGTTTGAGCAGACGGCGGCATTCCAGCCCAATCATTTGCTGTCCAAACCCGGCGAACCGTTGCCCAAGGCGTTGCAGCCGTTTGAGCAGCAGGTGACACGCCGCAGCATGATCGTCAGGAAATCCAGACCGCTGGCCATTGAATGCGTGGTGCGCGGCTACCTCGCCGGGTCGGGGTGGAAGGAATACCAGCAGCGGCAGACTGTCTGCGGCATCCGCCTGCCGGCGGGCCTCCAGGAATCGTCCGAGTTGCCAGAGCCGATCTTCACGCCGGCCACCAAGGCTGAAACCGGGCAGGACGAGAACATTTCCTTTGAGGAAGCCGCCCGCATTGTCGGTGCGGACATTGCCGAGCAGGCGCGCGCGGCCAGCCTGAGAATTTACCAGTTCGCCCGGGAGTACGCCCGCCAGCGCGGCATCATCATCGCCGACACGAAGTTTGAGTTTGGCCTGTGTGACGGAAAGCTGATTTTGATCGATGAGGTGCTGACGCCCGATTCGTCGCGGTTTTGGCCCGCAGATAAATATAAGCCGGGCCAAAGCCAGCCAAGTTTCGACAAGCAGTTTGTCCGCGACTATCTCGAAACGCTGGACTGGAACAAGCAGCCGCCCGCGCCTGCCCTGCCCGCCGATGTGGTGAACAAAACCACTGAAAAGTATCTCGAAGCCTACGAGCGTCTTACCGGAAAGCCGCTGTAAACCGAAATCGGCCGTGGTTTTTTATTTATCCGCAAGGATCGGCCAACTTTGCACTTTGAAGTTGGCGGATCGAACCCTAAACTCGCGGGCATGCCTCGTAAGGAAGCGACCAGCGCCACAACCCATCATCGCGGATTCGACGATGTCATTGGAATTATCCTGATTTTTTCAGCGCTGCTCCTGTTGCTGGCCTTGTTTTCCTACGACCCGGGAGACCTGGCGGCCAACAAGGTTCCGCCAAATCCCACCCCGCACAATTGGGCCGGCAAGGCAGGTGCGCGCGTGGCCTATGGCGCGTTCATGGTGTTTGGCGCGGGCGCCTTCGTGCTGCCGGTGCTGATGCTGGGCTTTGGACTGGGCTACCTGTTCCAGTTTTTCTCCTACATTCGGCAGCGCTGGATTTCGGCAGCCATTCTTTTTATTTCCTGCATGGGATTACTGGACCTGTACAGCGACCGAATCGGTTTTCTGGGCCGTTTGGCGGAGACCATCCGCGCCCCCAGCGCCGGCGGTTTTCTTGGCTACTGGAGCAACCATTACATTTTCGGTTACCTCGGCGTACCGGGCGCAACCATCGTGTTCATCATGCTGTATTTGATCAGCTTGCTGTTCCTGACCAATTTCCAGCTCGGCGAATGGTTGCGTGCCTGGTGGGCCGCCGGTCGCAAATTTTCCTTCAAGGAAAATAAAGAAGAAATGGAACTGGAGCGCCGCGTCCGCACTCTGGACAAGCAGGCCAAGCAACTACAGGAACAGGTCGAAAAATCCAAGGGCAAGAAGGATCCTGCCAAACCAGAGGAAGCCGACGGTGAATGGAGGCCCGGACTCGGCGCCGACCTCCAGCCGGTTCCCGAGCCGACCATTCGCGACCTGAGCATTCCGTCCCCACGCCCCACCCGTGGGCGAAAGTCTTCTCCGGAGCCGGAACCTGCCCCAGCGGTCATGGAAGGCGAAGTCATAACCGCAAAGGATATTGCTGCCGCCACCACTGCTGATATTTTGGGAAAAAACGCGCCGACAGGTGCTGCTGAAACATCCGCTATCAAACCGGAAGAAGAGACAGTCGCCGCGGTCACTGAAGCGGAAAAGAACAGCGAGACTGTGGCGAGTCCGCCTTCTGATCCCGTGTCAACGGCGCCTCCTGCAACCCCGAGACC
>CALJZV010000377.1 GCA_937983475.1 uncultured Verrucomicrobiales bacterium | reverse complement strand
AGCAGAACGTCATCCGCGGCTACTTCCTGCCCGCGGGCGACAGCGGCGCATTCTCACTACAGGGGAATTAAAAGCGGGAAGACACACCTTTCTTCGTCTTCGGTGGGGTTTCAATAAATCGTGTTTGACTGAAATTCTGTCGCAGGAAAGATTTCCATCAGGCTCAATCCCTCCTGTTCAGTGTTTGTAAGCACTGGTAAGGTATTCCATCTCACTGAATTTGTGCTGTGAATTTCAACGCTCTTACACGCCATAAAGGTCTAACGGCGATGGTCTCATTGCCGGAAAATTTCCCTCAAACATCCATGCGCCGAGGGCTCGTCGCTTGCGCGTTTCTTGTTGTTGTCCTTGAGGTCGCAAGCGGACCCTCAAAAACCGCCCCGGCGAACTCCATTGAATTCAACCGGGACATCCGGCCTATTCTCACGGAAAACTGTTTTTCCTGCCATGGCGTGGATTCCGCCTCGCGCAAAGCCGGATTGCGCCTGGACCGTTTCGAGGATGCAATCGCGCCGCTGAAAGGCGGCAAGCGCGCCATTGTGCCCGGCAAGCTGGACGAGACCGAAGTGATCGCTCGGATCATGACCGATGATGAAGACGACAGCATGCCCCCGCCCAAGTCGCACAAGGTACTTAAGCCGGCAGAAAAAGAACTGCTCAAGCGCTGGATTGCCGAGGGCGCGCAGTATCAGCCGCACTGGGCCTTTATTGCGCCGCAAAAAGCGGACTTGCCGAAAATTAAAAACAGCCGGTGGGCCAAAAATCCCATTGATTTTTTTGTCGCCGCCAGGCTTGAGCAGGAAAAACTTAAACCCGCGCCCGAGGCTGACCGGCGCACGCTGGCCCGCAGGGTGAGCCTGGACCTGACGGGTCTGCCGCCCAAACCGGAAATGGTCGAGGCCTTTGTCAATGACAAGTCGCGTGATGCCTATGAAAAATATGTGGATCGCCTTCTGGATTCTCCTCATTGGGGCGAGCACCGGGCCCGCTACTGGCTGGACGCGGCGCGCTACGCGGATACCCACGGCATTCACTTCGACAATTATCGCGAAATGTGGGCCTATCGTGACTGGGTCATCCAAGCATTTAATCAGAACCAGCCCTTTGACCAATTCACCATTGACCAGCTTGCCGGCGATCTGCTGCCCAACCGCACCGTTGAAAACCAGGTTGCGACCGGCTTCAACCGCTGCAACATGAGCAGCAATGAGGGAGGCATCATTGACGAGGAATATCTGGTGCTTTACACCCGTGACCGCACCGAAACCACGTCGCAGGTCTGGCTTGGGTTGACGGCCGCGTGCGCCGTATGTCACGACCACAAATACGACCCGTTAAGCCAAAGGGAATTTTACGAGCTGTCCGCCTTTTTTAACAATTCCACCGTCCCCGCGCGTGACGGCAACATCAAGGACTCGCCCCCGATCATCACCGTTCCCCAGGCCGAGGACAAAGCGCGCCACGAGGCATTGCCTGCGGAAATCAAAGTAGCCAAGGAGCGGGTGGACAAACGGAACAAGAACGGAAAAAAAGATTTCGACTCATGGCTGAAAACGGCCCGTCCCGAAATCTTCTCCTCCAAATTGCCTCAGGACCAACCGCAGTTGCATGTTCTTTTGGATGATAACCAGGAACGGTCCATTGCGACGAAGGTCAACGGTGAGAGTCGCACCCTCACTCTGGCTGCCAACGCGTCATGGCAGGAAGGCGTCCTTGCCGAAAAGGCCTTCACTGTGACCGCGCAAACCATTCCGGAAATCGCTGATGCGGGCGATTTCGAGCGCGATCAGGCATTCTCGTTCGGGGCGTGGGTTTGGCTTTCCCCTGAAGATCGCGAAGGCGCCATTCTGTCGCGGATGGACGTCGGCAACGCTCATCGCGGTTGGGACCTCTGGCTGGAGGGCGGCATGCCTGGAGCGCACATCATCCACAATTGGCCCGAGGACGCTCTCAAAGTGGTGGGGCAAAAGCGGCTCGGTGTCAGCAAATGGATTCATCTATTCGTCACGTATGACGGGTCGTCCAAGGCTTCGGGCGTGAAGCGTTACGTGGATGGCGAACCCCAGGCGCTTTCGGTGGCCGCTGACAAATTAAACAACTCAATTCGCGCCACAGTTC
>CALJZV010000376.1 GCA_937983475.1 uncultured Verrucomicrobiales bacterium | reverse complement strand
TTGGTTGCCTCTCTGTGTCACGAGACTCTCATCCTTGATCGTCGCATGTCCTTCTACGTAAGGCCCGAAAAGGAACTGGGTGTCAAGGTGGATGCCCAGCACGACGCGGTGGCGGTGGATGGCCAGCCGGTCAAACCCAAACGCAAGCTTTACATCGCCCTGAACAAGCCGCGCGGCTACCTCTGTAGCCGCCAGACCGAGGCCAACTATAAACTTATCGGCGACCTGCTTCCCAAGGAGTGGTCCAATCTGTATTCGGTCGGGCGCCTGGACCGCGAGAGCGAGGGATTGATTTTTCTCACCAACGACGGCGATTTTTCCCTCAGGCTGACTCACCCAAGGTATGGGGTGGTCAAAACATACCTGGCCATCATTGGGGGGCGCGTCGAGGAGGCCATGCTCAAGAAGTTCACCCAGGGCATCACTGACCGTGGCGAGCGGCTGCGCGCCAAATCCGCAAAGCTGCTCCGGGCCAGCAACCGTCAAAGTCTGGTGGAACTGGAATTGTCAGAGGGCAAAAACCGCGAGGTGCGTCGGTTGTTTGAATCGCAGGGGTTGGAGGTGCTTGAGTTGAAGCGCACCCGCATCGGGCGCATTCGATTGGGAGAATTACCGCCGGGAAAATGGCGGACGTTGACAGAAGCCGAGATTAAATCTCTACTTTCCGCGTTATGAAAATGAAACACGGCCTAATCCTTGGCCTTTTTCTGGCCGCCACTGTTCCGTTGTTTGGCGTCGCCAACGAAAGCGACAACACTGACACGGGCGCCGAAAAAGCCAATGCATCCCTCTCCTTCGCGCCCATTGGAACTGCCGTTGTCAAAGGCGACAACGTCAATGTGCGAGGACTGCCCTCCTTCACCGGCGAAGTGGTGACCCGGCTGAAAAAGGGCGAAACGGTGACGCTGCTGGAGGAAATCACGCTTAAAAAGCCCCGAAAGGATGAGCCCACCAACTGGTTTCGCATTTCACTGCCGACCAATACGCTGGTCTGGGTGCATGCCGATTTTGTCGCCGACGCCACCGTGGCTCCGAAAAAATTGAATGTCCGCGCCGGTCCCGGTGAGAATTACAGCGTTGTGGCGAGGCTGCAAAAAGGCGACACCGTGAAGGTGCTTCGCAAAGTGGAGGACTGGGTGGAAATCGAGGCACCAACCAACGCCTTTGCGTTTGTCGCAGCGGATTTGCTGGAAAAAGCGCCCACTCCACCGCCAGCACCTGCTCCGGCTCCGGTTCCAGCGCTGCCCGCGCCTGTGCCAGCTCCCGAGGTGGTCACCCTGCCGCCGGCTGAGCCGCCAGTGCCCGCGGTCACAGAGCCCGCAAAGCCTGAGCCCTTACCCGCGCCGGAACTGCCACCGCAGATTGTCGTATCAACCCCCGAGCCCGAACAAACACCCGAAGTGACTCCCAAACGCATCATCAAGCGCGAGGGCATTGTCCGAAAGGCAAGGAACATTCAGGCGCCGACCCATTTTGAACTCGAGGGGCTGGATGGCCGCGTCATCAATTACCTTCAGTCCGTGCAGGTGGAAAAAACCGACAGCACCGGCGAATTCAAGTGGAAGGAGCCAATGCACGACCTGCGCGAGTATGTCGGGCGTCGCGTGGTGCTCACCGGCGAGGAGTTCATTGACAAGCGCTGGAAGGCCACGCCGGTTTTGGAGTTTGAAACCATTGATTTGAAACAGTAATGGCGGCGGACAACCTCATTGATGGCCGCGCCATCGCCGAGCAGATTCACCAGGAAACCGCCCACCGTGTTGCTGCATTAAAGCAGCGCGGCGTGCAGCCCGGGTTGGTATTCGTGCGCGTGGGCGACGACCCCGCATCCAAGGTTTACGTGGGCATGAAGGAGAAGACCAGCGCCCGGCTGGGTATCGATTCCAAAACCCACGTGCTGCCTGAGACAACCACCGAAGGGCAATTGCTGGAACTGATTTCCAGGCTCAATGCCGACGCGTCGGTGCACGGCATTCTGGTGCAGGCGCCGCTGCCCCGGCACATCAGCGAAACCCGCGTTTACGCCACCGTGTCGCCGCAAAAGGACGTGGACGGCTTTCATCCGATGAACGTGGGCAAACTGATGCTTGGCGACACCTCCGGATTTCTTCCCTGCACGCCCGCGGGTGTTCACCAGTTGCTCATCCGCTCAATGATCAAAACCGTCGGCGCCGAAGTGGTGGTTCTTGGGCGCGGTAACATTGTGGGCAAACCGATGGCGGCCATCCTGATCCAGAAGGACGCTCATGCCGACGCCACCGTGACCATCTGCCACTCGCGCACCCGGAACATTGCCGACCACTGCCGGCGCGCGGACATCTTGATCGCGGCGCTGGGCGCGGCGGAATTCGTCAAGGCCGACATGGTCAAGCCCGGCGCAACCGTCATTGACGTGGGCGTCAACCGGGTTTCCGACCCGGCGGCCAAGGGCGGCAGCAAGCTGGTCGGCGATGTGGATTTCGCGGCGGTGCAGCCCATTGCCGGGAGCATCACGCCCAACCCCGGCGGCGTCGGCCCGATGACCATCGCCATGCTCATGCACAACACCGTTCGTGCCGCGGAACTTTTGGTCAAATAAAACATTCGAGTTGCTACTACCATGAACGCATCCCGCATTCTCCCCGATCTCCAATGCTCGCTCGTCTGCGAAGACGTGCGCCGCGAAGTCACCGGCAAATTCATGCTCATCGGCGTGGTCAATTACATCCTCACGCCGCAATTGCCCATCCAGGCCCGACTGTGCGTCTTCAACCAGTGGACCGCCGGTCTGGGTGAATTTCGGGAAAATGTCCGCATCCTGGCCCCCGACCAGACGACCGTCCTGTCCAAGGGCGAAGTGAAGTTCGCATTGCTGCGAACTTGAGATGGAGAATAGCATAATGCCAG
>CALJZV010000375.1 GCA_937983475.1 uncultured Verrucomicrobiales bacterium | reverse complement strand
GCCGGTGGCGCTGAGTTCGGCATCGACAGATTTCTGGATGTTTTTCTTAACGGTTTTCAGAGCGGTGACAGTATTGATGGCCATAAAAATGTGAGTTGACGTTGGTTCTTGTGTGCCGCGATTGAATGAATTCAAACGAGGCCGCGCAAGCGGAAAATGCCTTGTGAAATGCCTCGCTAACGACCTCAACATCGACAAAGGCCTGTGAGCCGCTTAAGGTGCGTTTGTCTAATCACAACCCTGTGACCGCTGTGGCGGCATTCATCCACTGTATGAACTACGTTTGCTCCATTTGTGGCGAGACGCATTCGGACCTGCCCCACATTGGCACGAAGGCCCCTTACTATTGGACCGATGCCCTTGTGGGTGACCCGGACAGCCTGTTGACCGAGGATCTGTGCATCATTGAAGGGCGGGATTATTTCGTGCGCGGAGTCATTGAAGTCCCCGTTCACGACCATGAGCCTGGTTTTGGCTGGGGCGTGTGGGTGTCGCACAAGAGGGAAAACTTTGAGGCTTATCGCTCCAACTTTGATGCGAGGAAAATTGGGCCGTTCTTCGGTTGGCTCAGCACCGCGATCGCCTACTATGCCGAGCCTACGCTGAATTTGAAAAGTATGGCTCACTATCGCGGCGACGGCCTTCGTCCCGCCATTGTTCTGGACGAATCGGACCATCCGCTGTGCCGCCATCAGCGCGAGGGCATTTCACTGGAGGAAGCCTGGAGAATGGTACACCACTACAGCCAGGGTTCTGGGCTTGATAACGAGAGCGTGGGGTAACTGATAACCGTGGACAACCTTTCAACACCGCGCCAAGATGCCGCGCCAACGGGATGTCTGAAGACGAAGTTTTTGCATTGATTGTCAGCGTGATCGCCAGCCTGGTTTGCTGGGTGATTTGGTATCGCGACTGTTTATTTGTCGCGCGGTTTGGCAACCCCACCTCCTGCCGCACCCGCTTGTCTTCCATGCCGGTGGTATGCCTTGGGCTGTTTTATTTATCCCTGCGCTTGTGGGCCTCCCATGATGTGCGCGACAGCTTTACTTACCTTGGGTTCTACACCGTCATGGGCATGGCGTGGGTCGGCGTTTTCCAGAAACTCCTTCCGTGGTTTGGCTTGTGCGCGCGCGACGATGTTGTGGAGCGGGGTAACAGCGCGGCGGCCACGGCCATCGCCGGAGCGCTCATTGGTCTGACGCTGTGTTTTACCGGCGGCAACATGGGCGACGGCCCAGGATGGTGGGTGGTGGTTTTTTCAGGCGGGTTGTCCACAGTCGCTTTCTTTGCTGCATGGATGCTGGTCGCGCGGGCAACGGGGCTGGTGGACACCATCACCATTGAGCGGGATTCTGGAGCAGGCGTGCGCACTGCCGCCTTTTTTGTCGCGGCCGGGTTGATCCTCGGGCGGGCCGTGGCGGGCGACTGGGTTTCAGCGGGCGCCACCATGGAGGATTTTGCCATATTAGCATGGCCTGTGGTGCTGCTGGTCGCGATTGTTATCCCGATTGAAAGGAAATTAAAACCGCGCTTTCACGTGGGCGGCGCGCTGGAGTCGCCGGCGTTGATGCCTGCGGCGCTTTATCTCGGCCTGGCCGTCACGGTGCTGGTCGTGGCCGGATTCTGGAAATGAAGTCGCCCTGGCTATTTGCCGACGAGCTGCCGGCGGACCTCTTTGGCGAGCTTCGCCAGCGGGTGATTTTCGAATGCTGCAAGTGGGATCCGCAGGTGGAGGATATCTGCACGCTTTTGGCGCGGCCGCTGGTGTTGTCGCAGGATGCGTGGACTGAACTTGCCCGCAGCGCCGAGCAATTAGCCCTTGAAACGCTGGCCGCCGAGGCGGAATTGCTCGCCGACATTTCGCTGCAAGCCTCGCTCAAGCTGCCGGGAAACCTGCGCAAGGCCTTTGACTTGGCCGCAAGGAAAGGCCCATCGGCTGAAGCCGCTCGCGTGATGCGCTTTGACTTTCATTTCACCACCGATGGCTGGCGCATTTCCGAAGTCAACAGCGACGTTCCCGGCGGGTTCAACGAAGCCTCCGGTTTTTCGCGCCTGATGCTGCCGCACTTTCCCGGCTGCACGTTGCCGGGCGACCCGGCTGGGGCGTTGGCCGATGGCATCGTTGCGGCGACCGATCCAGGATCGACGGTGGCGCTGGTGCATGCCACCGCCTTCACGGATGACCGGCAGGTGATGGTGTATCTGGCGCGAGAACTTGAATCGCGCGGCAGGCAAGCGGTCCTGACCGGCCCGGATCACCTGCGCTGGCGCAACGGCATGGCCTTTGTCGCAAGCGACTGGCACACGGGCCCGGTGTCGCTGGTGTTTCGTTTTTTCCCGGCCGAATGGCTTCCCAACCTGCCCTCGGTCTGCGACTGGCTTCATTTTTTTACGGGCGCCGTCACGCCGCTGAGCAACCCAGCCACAGCACTGTTGTCGCAGACCAAGCGCTTTCCCCTGGTCTGGGACAAATTAAAATCACCGGTTTCCACCTGGCGACGCCTTTTGCCAGAGACGCGCGACCCGCGTGAAACTCCCTGGCAGACCGATGAAACCTGGGTGCTCAAGCCTGCGTGCGGACGCGTCGGCGAAGGCATTGGCATTCGTGGCGTGACGTCCGAGAAGGAATGGCAGGCCATAGCCAAAAATGTCCGGCGCCGTCCTGATGACTGGGTGGCGCAGAGACGGTTTCAGATGACGCCGTTGATTTGCGGAGTCGACGCCCTTTTCCCATGCATCGGCGTATTTACCGTGAATGGAAGGGCCGTAGGCGCTTATGGGCGTGTGGCGCGAACGCCTATTGTGGACCATTTGGCCCAGGACGCAGCCGTGCTGGTGAAAGACTCTGCCCAGCGGATGGAGACGCCGGGAAGTTCATTTTTATTTACTCATGAATCGATTGGAGCTTTTTAAAACGTGGGCGCCACCGCAGTCCAAGTGGTCGCGCTGGGCCAAGCCGGCCTTGTTTGCCGAGATGAATGTTCTACAGCCGCTGCCGCAGGACGCGCCCGTCCCGAGAATTGATGTCGCCAACGATGCGGGCACGGCCGTGATTGTGGACCTTCCCGGAGCGCAGTCTGTCCAGGTGGGTTTGGCGCTCGCCCAGGACGGATACCGGCCAGTGCCGCTCTTTAATTCGGCCTATCAGGGATGGGCCGTTGTCAGCGTGGAAGGCATTGCGCAATGGCTGGCGCGAGGCGCAAACATGCTGTCCGGCTTGTCATTGCCACCCGAGGCGCCTCCGGCGTTTCTGTTGGATTCAAAACGCAAAGGCGGCGAAGTGCTTCCCATGCCCGGCAAGTTTGACAATCGCTGGGTGGTGTTTCCACAGGACTTCCCTTCCTATAATTATCTAATGGCAAATGGGATACGGCGTGTTCTTCTCTTTCATGATCGCTCCAACGCGCAGCCCGACTGCGACCTGGCGCATGTGCTCTTGCGCTGGCAGGAGGCAGGATTGGAGCTTTATGAAAGCAGGCTCTCCATCGATGCGCCGCCTGCGCCGATGCGGGTCAAAAAGCCATCTAATTTTGGCACGCTGTGGTACCGGGTGCTGGCCATGGCCGGGTTAAGGCGAAACAGCGCCGGCGGGTTTGGCGACGTTGTCCCGGAACCCTCGAGCAGCCATGGATGACGGCTGGCCAGGATTGAAGCCTCAGGTTGCTCCCTGGCAAACAGGATACTTTATCTTAAAGGCTAACATGTTAGCATTAACGACAAGCCGGCTTCTGTTCATGACTCGGTGAACCGCATCAAAGTTCACGGGCGCCAAATCACCATTGCGCTGCGGGCGACAATGATTATGGTGCCCTTATGTGCGGACGCTATACCCTGACAGAATTGAGGGAACAGTTTGTTTCGCAGTTCGGCTCGGTGGAGGTTGAGGAACTGGCTTTTACGCCGCGGTTCAACATCGCCCCCACCCAGAGAGCACCGGTGTTGAGGGTCTTGGATCGGCGCCTGGAGGTCATCCCTATGGGGTGGGGTTTTCTACCCAAATGGTCTCACTCCCCAATCATCAATGCCATGCAGGAAACCCTTGCTGACAAACCGACATTCAAGGATGCCTTCATGCATCGGCGGTGTTTGGTGCCAGCCGACGGATTTTTCGAATGGCAAAAGACCCAAGGCCGCAAGCTGCCCGTGCGCTTTGTTTTGCCCACGCGCGCCGTTTTTTATTTTGCCGGATTGTGGGACACGTTCGCCCATCCCAAGTCGGCCGCAACCCAAAAGGATTTGTTCCCCGCAACCGATGCCGTTTCAAATGATCGGCTGCTCACGTTTCTTATTATAACCACGCCGGCCAACGACATTGTGCGGCCTGTGCATACACGCATGCCGGTGATTGTCAGGCCGGAGGTTGCAGATACCTGGCTGGACCCGGTAGCGGATTTGTCCACTCTCAATTCCGTCCTGAGGCATCCGCGCAATGATGAGCTGGTCTCCTACACTGTGAGCCCGTTGGTGAACAATGTGCGGAATGATTCGCCACAGTGCATCGTTCCCAATTGAATTCGTTTCCAGAAAATGCGTCCCTTCATTTGACCATGACACCCACATCCCATAATCCATTGTATTATAAAGCCTTATGTTTAATTTGGCTATGCTCGACGCTGCTTTTCGGCGACTCCGCCAATGGCGCGGAAGAGACCAACATTGTCAAGACGGTGCTTTGCCGGCAGGGAGACGAAGGGGTGCACACCTATCGCATTCCCGGGCTCACCACCACCATGGCGGGCACGCTGATTGCCGTGTTTGATCTGCGCCACAAGACAACGCGCGACCTGCCTGGGGATGTGGACATTGGTATGCGACGCAGCACCAATCGGGGGACAACATGGGAACCCACCCGTGTCATACTGGACTTTCCCAAGGATGAGCCGAACTCAAGGGGCAATGGTGTGGGTGACCCCTGCATTTTGGCGGACACGCAAACTGGGTCCATTTTCGTCGCAGGCCTGTGGTCCAAGGGGAATCGCGGCTGGGATGGCTCTGGGCCCGGATTGACCCCGGAGGAAACCGGCCAGTTTGTCCTGACCCGCAGCGATGACGACGGTCGGACCTGGTCCAAACCCATAAACATCACTTCACAGGTAAAGCAACCAGAATGGCGCTTATGCTTGCAGGGACCAGGGCGTGGAATCCAATTGCAGGACGGGACATTGGTCATGCCGGCCCAATACAAGGATGACGAAAATGTTCCCCATTCATTTTTCATTTACAGCGAGGACCACGGAGCAACCTGGAAACCCTCCCCGCCAGTTGTCACGGGAACCAATCTCTGGACGACAGAAGCGCAGTTGGCCGAACTCCCCAACGGCGATCTTTTGATCACCATGCGAAACCATGATCCCCGGAAGGAACGCGCCTGGGCCACCTTCAGCCGTCATACAGAAACAGGAAAGCTCAGCGGAGGGAAATGGTCGCCGGTGACCTTTGCGCTGGACGATCCCACCTGCATGGCAGCCTTGGTCAGCTATCGCTCCAAAAGCGGCAAGCACGTCCTCCTTTTTGCCAACCCGGCTTCTAAAGCCCGTCGCGAACGCATGACGATTTATAAGAGTTTGGACGGCGGCAAGACCTGGCCCGTCTCCAGACTCATTGACCCCCGTCCCAGCGCCGATTCCGGCCTCACAATTTTGCCGGATGAAAGCATCGGTTTGCTTTATGAAACCGGTGATTCGATCGCCATTGAAAGATTGACCTTTGCCCGGTTCACACTTCCGTAATGTTGCCGCTGGAGGTTTTTCTTAAGGCAATATTGCTTTGTTCACCGGCTTGGCCGATAGTCCCAGCCCGAATGTTCGTTTATCCAAAACAGTATGATGTCATCGTGGTTGGCGCCGGGCATGCCGGTGTCGAAGCGGCTTTGGCCTCGGCCCGCATGGGTTGCCAGACACTGCTGTTGACGATCAATGCCGACACCATTGGCCAAATGTCCTGCAACCCAGCCATCGGCGGACTGGCCAAGGGGCACTTGACCCGCGAGATCGACGCCTTGGGCGGCGAGATGGGCAAATGCACCGACATGACCGGCTTGCAGTTCCGCATGCTTAACACCAAGAAAGGCCCCTCGGTTTGGGCGCCGCGGGCACAATGCGACAAGAAGGCGTATCAATTCCGGATGAAATGGGTCTGCGAACGCGAGCCGAATCTGGACGTCAAACAGGGTCAAACAGCCAGATTGCTTCACCGCGATGGGTCGGTTTACGGAGTCGAGACCACCCTGGAAATCCAGTATCACGCCACCACGGTCGTCATTACCACGGGCACCTTCCTGCGCGGGCTGATGCATGTGGGCGGCAACCAGCAGTCCGGCGGCCGGGCCGGCGAGTCCGCCGCCATGGGCCTTTCCATCTCCCTGAAGGAGGTGGGCCTGGAACTGGGCCGCCTTAAGACCGGCA
>CALJZV010000374.1 GCA_937983475.1 uncultured Verrucomicrobiales bacterium | reverse complement strand
GTCGTTCGGATGAAGGTTCCGGTCGTTCGGATGAAGGTTCCGGTCGTTCGGATGAAGGTTCCGGTCGTTCGGATGACAATCGGCCAGTGCGGAAATCCTCAGAAAATCGAGGAAAGAATGGAAAAATTACTTTGGCAAGATGAAATTCGCGGAAGTAGTCTCCGCGCTATGAAAATGCGCCCTTTGATATGCCTCTTGTGCTTAATGGTCATACTCGGCTCGCGAATCGAGGCGCAGACTTACGAGACAAACAATGCCGTTGTGCAAACATTCGCTGGGTCAGGATTTTCTGGACACGTAGATGGTCAAGGAACGCAAACGATGTTCAAAGAACCGCTCGGAATTGTAGCCGATTCATCAAGCAATCTCTTTGTTCTGGATTACGGCAATCCCACTTTCATCAGGAAAATTACGCCAGATGGCACCGTCTCAACATTTGTGGGCGGTGGGGTTAGCAGCTTGCCGGGCTATGGAACGAACATTTCATGTCCTCCGGCTGTTGTAATGACGATGGATCACTCCAACACTTTGTATCTTCTGGATTACCCGGACGGCAGGTCTCTGGTGAGAGTAGGTAGCGATGGCTATGCTTCCAGGATAACCTTGAGTGGCTTGGTGGGCGGACAATATCGCGCCGGTCTTTGCGTGGATTCTGCGAATAATCTCTATATCTCCGATGTCGCAGCGCACAAAATCTATCGCTATCGAACCAATGGGGTTTTGGAAGTTTTCGTTGGTTCGGGCAATGAAGGTTCAGCCGATGGAAACGGAATTTTCACTTCTTTTTTCCTATCCAAAAGCACTTGCGGCTGACGCCGCCGACAACATTTATGTTTGGGACTCCAACAATAATTTGATTCGCCGGATTAACCAAAATCGGGACGTTGTTACAGTTGCAGGACATCAGGGCATCACAACTTCGGATGGCGTTGGGACAAACGCCTCGTTTTATTTGATTTCCTCCATGTGTGCCGACCATTCCGGGAACATGTATCTCGCCTGTTTTTCTTTAGCTGGCGGGAGTTCCATTCGCAAGATGACCGCCACGACAAATGTGACGACGGTTGCAGGAAGTTTCACTCAGAATGGTTACACCAACGGAGCCGGATCAATTGCGCGTTTTAACGGTGGTGGAAATATGGCTGTTTGCATTTCTCAAGGAATGATCTTCGTTGCTGATCCCTACAACTATCGTGTTGGCAACGTCACTTTCGATCCGTCATCGGAGCCTGTCTCGCCTGCCAACTTGCAATTGAGCATCTATCCGGGTTTGCAAATCATCGGAACAGTTGGACGCACGTATCAGATCGAATCATCACCAGACATGACCAACTGGAGCACACGCACAACTTTGCTTTTAAATTCAAGCCCCTTTCTGTGGATTGATAAAAATCCGGTGAGCGGCAACAAATTTTACCGGGCATTTCTTCTGCCATGAATTTGAATACCCACTAAAACATATGAGACGCAACATGGATTTGATTCGGCTGCTTCTTCTTCAAGTTGAAGGCGAAGACCCCAAACCGGACCTGAGCGAGTATTCCGAGGAACAGCAGCTTTATCACATGACACTGTGTATTGAGGCGGATTTGGTCGATGGAGCAATCGTCCGAAATTCAGACGGCTATCCCGCACAAACAATTGCGATCAGATTGACTTGGAAAGGCCATGAATTCCTCGACGCAGCAAGAAACGAAACGATTTGGAAAAAAGCTGGCGAACACCTCAAGAAATCTGGAGTTCAGGTCACTATGTCGATTCTTGAAGAATTGCTAAAGAAGTTGCTGAAAGAACCCTTGGGTTTGCCATAGCACTTTACATTTTCGAGAAGTCAAAGCGTCGTCTGTTCGAGCGCCCGTCGCCGTTTCCGAATCCCAAAGGGCGGTGTGTTTTCCCAGCGCCAGCGGCGCGGCATCTTTGTAGAACATCCGCCCACAAAATGCCCAAGCTCCGGAGGAGCGACATCATCGGCCCATGCGCGGAATATGTCGCCCCTGACGGGGCTGAGATTTCATTTGGCCGTGTTTCTACAACGATTTCGCGCCTACGGCGCTGATGGCTCTTCCGTTGCGATCACCCTCTTCTTTCCCAAGCCCGTTTTACATTTTCGAGAAGCCAAAGCGCCGCCCGTTGGCGTGCCCGTCGTCGTTTCCTAATATTAAATTGATTTGCGTGCTTCCCAGGGGTTGGAATTTGAAAAATTGAAACTACATATGATCACAGAGGGAACACGGATAAAGCATTCGGTCTCCGCATCTGTGTTTTATCCGTGTCCATCTGTGGTTTCTCTCTTCAGAAACCCGGCTTTTCACTTGGGCTTTCCTCAAGCCAGCAGGCTGCGCAGCACATGGCCGTGCACGTCAGTCAGGCGGAATTCGCGGCCCTGGTAGCGGTAGGTCAGCCGCTCGTGGTCTATGCCCAACTGATGCAGCACCGTTGCGTTGAGGTCATGCACATGCACCGGGTTCTCCGCGATGTTATAGCCGAATTCATCGGTCCGCCCGTAAGTAATTCCCGGCTTCACGCCGCCGCCGGCCATCCAGATGGTGAACGCGTCCTTGTGATGGTCGCGCCCGGGCTTGGTCGCCGTGCCGTCGCCCGCATCGGACTGCTGCATGGGCGTCCGGCCAAACTCGCCGCCCCAGATCACCAGCGTTTCGTCCAACATCCCGCGCTGCTTGAGATCCTGAATCAACGCGGCCATCGGGCGGTCCACGTCCTGGCATTTGCGCGGCAGGCGCCCCGCAAGGTCGCCGTGATGATCCCAGTTGGCGTCGTAAAGCTGCACCATACGCACCCCGCGCTCAATCAGGCGGCGCGCCAGCAGGCAGTTGTTGGCGAAGGAGGCCTTGCCCGGCTGCGCCCCGTAGAGCTCCAGCGTTTTGGCGGGTTCTCGGGAAATATCGGTCAGTTCAGGCACCGACGTTTGCATGCGGTAGGCCATTTCATACTGGCTGATGCGCGTGGCGATTTCCGGGTCGCCGACTACTGAAAGATGCTCGCGGTTGACGGCCTGGATGGCGTCGAGCAACCGCCGCCGGTCAGCCTTGGAATGGCCGTCGGGACTGGTCAAGAACAGCACCGGATCGCCCGTGGACCGGAACTGCACGCCCTGGTACACGCTGGGCAGAAACCCGGTGGACCATAGGCTGGTGCCCGCGCCGGCAAGTTCGCCCGATAGCAGCACGACGTAGGCGGGCAGGTTCTGGTTTTCCGAGCCAAGGCCGTAGGTCACCCACGAGCCGAAGCTCGGGCGGCCGGGCCGTCCAAACCCGGTATGCAGGAACAACTGCGCGGGGCCGTGGTTGAACTCCTCGGTGTGCATGCTTTTGACGATGGCAATGTCGTCGGCCACCTTCGCCAGATGGGGCAGCAGCTCGGACATTTCCTGTCCACTTTGGCCGTGTTTGGAAAACCTATACTTCGATGCGGCCATGTTCGGGTGGCCGCGCAGGAAGGCGAACCGCTTCCCTTCGATGAATTCCTTGGGACACGGCTTGCCGTCGTATTTTTCCAGGGCCGGCTTGTAGTCAAATAAATCCAACTGTGAGGGCGCGCCGACCATGTGCAGATAGATCACCTGCTTGGCGCGCGGCGGGAAATGCGGCTGGCGCGGCGTCAGCGGGTCGGCGGCCTTGATGCCCGCACGGAGCGTGGTTTCATTCAACAGCGAGCCGAGCGCCATTGCGCCCAGCGCGAGTCCGCTGCGCTTGAAAAAGTGTCGCCGGTTCAGGTAGCTCAAGTGTTCTTGAAGCGGGTTCATAGCAAATGGCCTATCAGCCTTTGGTGATGGTTTCGTCCAGGTTCAACAGCGCCCAGGCCACGGCCTGCCAGGCGCAAAATTCCTCTGCGGTCATCCCTTCGGGCACGGCGCAATCGCCGATCAATTTCCGAGCCGATTCCGGATCTGCCTGCGCCGCGGCCCACTGGTCGCGGAACAACTGGCCGATGGCGTTTATTTCCTTTGCGCTCGGCGTGCGCACGACACAGACCAGGAAGGCGTGGCGAATGCGGTCCTCGGTCTTCCCGGTTGGTTTTTCCGTCACAATGCGCCGGGCGAGCGCGGTCGCGGCCTC
>CALJZV010000373.1 GCA_937983475.1 uncultured Verrucomicrobiales bacterium | reverse complement strand
CGCGGCCCGGAGTCCAGGCCCTTGAACTGCCGGAAATAATCGGCCACGGGCGTCTCCTGCGAGAGTTTGAGCGTCGCGGGCAGTGGTTCGCCTTTGTAGGAAAAGGCCGCGAGCCTGGCCTTCAATTCTTTTTCGCCCTCGGCGCGTTCGGCCTCGGTGGGCCGGCGATGTATGGAGCGATAGGCCTTGGTGTGTTCGGGATATTCCTTGCCCCGCAGGCTGTAGAGGACCAAGCCCGCCTTGCCTCGCATCGATTTCAGGAACGGATTGATCACCTCGCGCGTGTGTTTGCCGGCCAGATGATTCTTCTCCGGCGTGCAGAAATCGGCCACGCCGGCCGGCTCGGGCGTGTTCCAGCCCTGGCCGTCGTCGATGCCCCACGGATGCACGACGATGACCGCGGTGTTGGTGGCGGGGAGGCGATTGGGGATTTCGATGATGCCGCGGGCGTTGTAGGAAAAGCGCCACGCGCGCACATGCAGGTCGGCGTCCGGATCGTCCACGAGGATCGGCGCTTCGAAGCGATTCGTCTCGCAAATCGGCTGGACCCATTGCGGAAAATCGGCCAGCAGCGGCCTGGGTTTCTTGATCCGCGTGAGGCGGTTTTCGTAAACGCGCTCGCCTTGTGAGAAACCTGACAGGGGAGCAGAAACAAAAATTAAAACGGTGAATAGAAAAACGGCTGTTCTCATATTTTTTCAGGTTCCGCCAAAATCGCCAAATCGGTATCAAGGCTAAACTCCGCCGCGCCGTAAAACACGCAAGCCTGTCCGCCCATCAACAGGGCGCGGACCCGGTGTGCTGCCATCGTAGAAAGGACTTTCCGTATCGGGTTCGGGGTCAAGCGAGCCTCCTATGGCCAAATAGTGGGACCAAAGCTTCTGGCTTTCGTGCCAGCGTTCCAGCGGGGTGAGCCGATACCAATCAGCCCATTCGCCTTCAACAATCTCTTCGGGAGCAAGCATGGAAAACGAGTAGCGTTCAAACACATATTCCGCAAGGCGCAAAACCCGCTCGTCTCGCGAATCGGCACCACCCATTCAGGATGATTGGCCATTTTCATGGCGCTTGAGCTCTGGCGGTGACCGGTTTTTCCGTCGCCTGGAGATAACTGAACAGATCACGCAAGGATTGACCATCAAGACCGTCGAGCAGTCCCTCGGGCATGAGCGACACCGGCGACTCGCGAAGCTCGCGGACATTCTCGCGCCGCACGGTGACGCGCTCATTCAGGCCGGTGAGAAGGGTGACGCTGGCCGGGGTTTGCTCGACTAGCAGGCCCGTCACGAGGCGGTCGTCCGTGGTCTCCAAATTGAACGTGAGATACTCCTTCCGAATCATCGCGCTGGGATCGACGATGCTGGCCAGCAGAAATTCGCGATCGCCCCGGTTGGCGTGCGTAAGGTCCGGGCCGATCGTCGCGCCGTCGTCCCAGAGGCGATGACAGGCCGCGCAGAGCTGCTGGTAAAGCGCGCGGCCGGTGTCGGGATTGCCGGGGGCGTAGCGGGCGCGCAGGTCGTTGTTGAGTGTGCGCATCTGCGCGAGTTTATCCTCGGCTGTCCCGGCCTTGACGCTGCCCCAAAGCTTCACGACCAGCGCGTTGATGGATTCGTCCTCGTGCAGCGCGAGCTGGCGCACCTGGAGCGTTGGCACGTCGGACGCCTTGATGCGCCCGGCCTCGATTTCGCGCAGCAGCCCCAGCGCCCACGGCTTGCGGCTGAACGCCACCTCGCGGGCCTTGCCGCGCAAGCGGTCGTTCAAGGCCGGGTAAACGCGCAGGATCGTTTGCAACGGCACGTCTCCATCAAAGCCCTGCAACGCCTCCAACGCCGCCAGTTGAATCGGCTCGGGCTGCCTCGCTTCAAGCAGACCAGCGAGTTTCGGCGCAAACTCGGCGCGCCCGGTTTCGCCCAGGAAACGGAGTATCTCTATGCGAAGATCGAGTTTGGTATCGTTGGCGAGCGCGAGCTGTTTGGCGCGTTCCATGGCTCGGGCGTCGCCTGAACGGGCCAGCAGGCGAATCAGCGGGGCGTCCTGCGTGTCGTCTTTCCACAATGTTGAAGCGAGCACCTTCGCCAACTCGGCGGGCAGGGTTGCCGGTTGCGGTTTGGCTTCCGCCTTGGCGGCGACGTCGGCGGAATTTTCAAACAATGAGCCGTAATATTTACGCCCGGTATTCGCGGGCCGATCCTGCAATCCCTGCTCCAAAGCGGCGAGCATCTGTAGTTTTTGTTTTTCCGAGGGAGCGAACCAGAGCAATTCACCACAGGCATTGAGTGCGGCTTCGGTGCCTTCAGCCGCGTAACGCCGCATCAGCCGGGGCAGGAGAATTTCAGGAGAAAGTTTGCCGCGCCAGGCAGACATCGCTGTAAAACGCGTAACCGTGTCCTGAAGCGCATCAATGCAATGTTTTTCAAACGCCCACCAGATGAGCAGTGGCATGTGCGGATCATTTACGTCCTGGTCGGATTGCGTCAGCGTGACGGCCAGTTCCAAAGCGGCGTTGGGCGACAGGCGCTTGGCCGTGCTCGCCAACTGACTGCGCACGCGGACATCGGGTTCGGTCCGGGCCAGTTCAATCAACTTCCTTTTGATGGCGGCGCTCTGCGTTTTTTCGTCGCCCAGGAAACGCACCGTCCAGCGGCGGATGGCCGGATGCCGATGCAGCAAAGTTTTCTCCGCGAAGGTTTCGTTGAATCCGCCGCTGACGTAGAGCGCCCAGAAGGCTTCGAGCGCAAGCTGGTCGTTCTTCGATTCCATCACCAGCGTGCGCAACGACAGGATCGCCTCGGGGTCGCGGCGGTCGGCCAGAATCTGCCGGGCCTTGCGCGCCAGCCAGCCGTTCTTGTGGCCCAATAGCGAAATGAGCCTGGGCGTCGGCAGCTTCGGGAAGGTCGCGAGGTCCAGGTCGCCGACGGGCTTCGGTTTCATTTCGCCATATTCGATGCGGTAGATGCGGCCGTTGCTGCGATCCCATTCGGCGTCGGGATCGGGATGGGCCGTGCGCTCGTCATACCAGTCGGCCACGTAGATCGCGCCGTCCGGGCCTTGGGTCACGTCCGTGCTGGCGAACCAGTCGTCGTGGGCCGTGAGCAGTTCGCCGCCGTAGCCGGAGACAAAGCTCGAGCCGTACGGCTTGAGGTAATGCCATTGGACAGCGTGGCCCAACAGGTCGCCGGCGATGAACTTGCCGCGGAACGAGGCGGGGAACATTTCACCGGTGTAAAGCGTTCCGCCCACGGCCACATGCCCGCCCTTGAAATCGCTGTAGGGCACGTGCTCGAAATAGCCGTAAGCATGCGGATTGTGCAGCGGGCCGTGCTTGCCGAAACTTTTCCAGTAATAGCCGCCCTGCACGCCGTGCAGCATCCGATAACCGCCAATATTCGTCGTGTAAATCAGTTCGCCCTCGTCGGTGAAGTCGAGACCCCACGAGTTGCCGCCGCCCTCGCAAAACAGCTCGAACTCGCGCGTGAGCGGATGGTAGCGCCAGACGCCTTGCTGGAATTCGATGCCGCGGATGTTTGCCGTGACAGTGCTGCCCTGGCAGCCGTAAAGCCAGCCGTCCGGGCCGAACGTGAGCGAGTTGGCTACCGAATGCGCGTCCTCCATGCCGAAACCGGTGAGCAGCACCTCCGGATCGGAATCGGGAACGTCATCGCCGTCGCGGTCCGGATAAAAAAGCAGATACGGCACTTGCAGAACGAAGACACCGCCGTGGCCGAAGGCGATGCCCGAGGCGAGGTTCAGTCCGCTGACGAAGTCTTTTGCCTTGTCCGCAATGCCGTCGCCGTCGGTGTCTTCAAGAATCGTGATGCGGTCCGCGCCTTTCGGGCCGCGCGGCGGCGGTTCGGGCACGCGGTCATAGATCGTGCGCGACCAGCGGTCAATTTCCACGCGCTTGAGCCCGGCAGGATTGGGATACTGGATGTATTGCACGACCCAGAGCCGCCCGCGATGGTCAAACTCGATCGCCACGGGCTGCACCACCTTCGGCTCGGTGGCGAACGCCTTCACGCGAAAACCCTCGGGCAGGGTCATGCGGCTCAGGGCAGCCTCGGGAGTTCGATTCGGGTCCACTCCCTTGGCCGTCCCGTTACAGAACAGCATGAGAACAATGGCAAACAGGCAAGTGAAGCAGTGGTCTTTCATCAGCGGCGTGCCAGCAGGGTAGGCACGGCCAAGGAACGAATCAATAGGGTTTACACCCCATTCGGCCGCACGCCAACCGGGCGAGCCAGACGGCCATGTGTGTCAATCGTGTGGCTTGGCGCAAAGAAAGGCGATCGCGCGGATAACGCTCCTGGAACTTGAAGAACTGTTCGCGCCCGACCGCCATCC
>CALJZV010000372.1 GCA_937983475.1 uncultured Verrucomicrobiales bacterium | reverse complement strand
ATCCCCTCTCCTCAATCCTCTCCCCACTCGTTCCTCGCGGGGAGAGGAAGAAAAATCGCCGTCCAAAAGATGCGTAGATGCCGATGCCCAGTGGGAGAGGGCAAGGGTGAGGGAGAAAACCTTCACTTCCCTCATCAGGAATGAATTTCCAGAAAGCCAAATTTCGGAAGCCACACCGGCGTTGCCTTGAATAAATTTATCATGACAAAAGTTTGACTTTGACTCCGTGAACTCGCACAGCAATTCCCTTTTCGGCCTGGTCTTCGTGCTCCCGCTCCTGGCGGTGGCGGTCTGGATCTTTTACACCTCGTGGCGCGCGCTGGCCCGTGGCGAATTAAGCCCGCAGTGGCGCCTGCGCCTGATCGTTCTGTCAGTCATCGGCATCGGGCTGGGCATCTGGTTTGCCTTCTTCAAGGTTACGGAGGTTCCCGAGCAGATTCGCTTCACCGGATTTCCCATTCCCACCGAGCTGTACCGGTTCACCGATGGCGAATGGCGCAATGTCAGTCCGCCCCGGCTTGTTGTCATCCTGGGCACGTTGACCAATTTCATCACCGGCGTGGCGGCGGCCTTGCTCCCGGCAAAACTTGCGGCATTTATTAATCAGGCGAAGGAAACCTTCCCGAAACGACCATGAAACCCAAGCGCGTCATGTTGATCGCCGGTGAAGCCAGCGGGGACGCGCTGGCCGCCGAGCTGGTCACCCGCCTGGCGCGCGCGATTCCCGAGGCGCAATATCATCCCACCGCCGAAGTCCAGCCGCTGACCGCGCCGTTGCCGCCGGTGTTCTTCGGGGCGGGCGGCCCTAGAATGGCCGCCGCCGGCGTGGAACTGGCGGTGGACATGACGCGGCACTCGGTCACGGGCGTGTCCGACGTGATCCGAAAATATGGAGAGTTCCGGCGCATTTTCCACGAACTGCTACAACTTAAAAAACAAAAACAACCAAACATCATGATGCAGGTAAATAATCCCGGATTCAACCTGCGCTTTGCCAGGGCGCTGCGCGGCATGGTTCGGCAGCATGAGCGGACATTTTCCAACTGGGAACCGAGGATTGTTCACTACGTCTCGCCCCAGGTGTGGGCTTCCCGCGCCTCCAGGGCCAAAACCCTCGAGGCCAATGTGGATTTGCTGCTCTGTTTATTCCCGTTTGAAAAAGAATGGTACGCCCGGCACGCGCCGCTGCTGCACGTGGAATGTGTCGGACACCCGGTGCTGGATCGCTGCCTGCGCCATGAGGAAAATGAAGCGGCGCAATCCGCTTCCGCAACGCCGACGGTTTTGCTGCTGCCCGGCAGCCGCGTGGGCGAATTGAAACGCCACATTCCCGTGATGGCCGAAGCGGTCCGGCAGATTCACCTGCAGCATCCGGCCCGTTTCAAAATGGTGCTGCCCAACGACTCGCTTTTGGAACAGGCCCGAACATTGCTGAAGGATTTCAGGACCGAGATCGAAATCCAGGCCGGCAATCTGCCGCAGGCGATGAAAACATCCTCGATGGCCATCGCCTCCACGGGCACCGTGCTTTTGGAATGCGCCTGTTATGGCCTCCCGGTCGTGGCGTTGTACAAAACCTCGTGGCTCACCTTCCAGATTGGACGTCGCATCGCGCAGGTGAAGTTTTTGAGCATGCCCAACCTGCTGGCCGGCGAAGCGGTGTATCCGGAGTTCATCCAGGACGAGGCCACGCCCGAGAACCTGGCGCGCGAGACGCTCGACCTGTTGACCAACACGGCGCGCCGTGAGGAAATTAAAAGCAAACTGACCGCGATCGTCGCGGCCCTGGGCGGTCCCGGCGCCGGCGATCGCGCGGCCGGGGCCATCATGGATTTCACCGGCTGGGCGTGGCAACCCGACCTGCGAACCGCATTGCTCGAGGCAACTTGATTTGGCCGGGGCTGAATGCCTTGTTAAAATGACGCGTCAGAATGTCACCAAGCGTGAAGAACCTTTCTTCAATTTTTTCGATGTTCGCGGCCGCGTTGCCGATCTTGGCGGCGTCACCGGCCGTTGGAGCCGACAGCGGAGTTGAATTTTTTGAGGCGAAAATCCGCCCGCTGCTGGTGGATCACTGCTATTCCTGCCACAGCAAGCAGGCCGAAAAAGGCGTCAAGGGCGGGCTGTATCTCGACAGCAAGGAGGGGGTGCTCAAGGGCGGCGACACCGGGCCGGCGTTGGTTCCGGGCGAGCCTGAGCGCAGCCTGTTGATTCGCGCGGTGCGTTACACCGACGAAAATTTGCAGATGCCGCCCAAGGGGAAAAAGCTGTCCGCCGAGCAAATCGCCGACCTGGAGGCATGGGTCAGATTGGGCGCGCCGGACCCGCGCTCGGCGCAGGGGGCCTTGTCGGATTTCGACACCATCAAGCGGCAGGCCAAAACGCACTGGGCCTTTCAGCCGATCCAGAATCCCAGCCCGCCCTTTGTAAAAAATAAAAAGTGGCCGCAAACACCCGTGGACGCCTTCATCCTCGCCAAGCTGGAGGAAAAAAACCTCAAGCCCTCGCCGAAAGCCGGCAGGCGGACCCTGATTCGCCGCGTTTATTTTGACCTCACCGGCCTGCCGCCTTCCGCTGAGGATGTGGAGCAATTTGAAAAGGACAAATCCCCTGATGCCTTTGCAAAAGTCGTGGACCGCCTGTTGGCGTCGCCGCGCTATGGCGAGCGTTGGGGGCGTCATTGGCTCGATGTGGCGCGCTACGCCGACACCAAAGGATATCTGGCTGGCAACCAGGAGCGGCGCTTTCCCTTCTCCTACACTTACCGCGATTATGTGATTCGCGCCTTCAACGAGGACTTGCCCTTCGACCAGTTCATCGTGCAGCAACTGGCCGCCGACCTCCTCGATTTGGGAGAAGACAAGCGCCCGCTGGCCGCGTTGGGTTACCTGACGCTGGGAAGGCGTTTTTTAAACAACAACCACGACATCATTGACGACCGCATTGACGTGGTGACACGCGGCCTGATGGGTTTGACCGTATCCTGCGCCCGCTGCCACGACCACAAGTACGACCCGGTTTCCATCAAGGATTACTATTCGCTGTACGGCGTGTTCGCCAGCACGCACGAGCCTGAGGAACGGCCATTGCTGGGAATGAATCCTCCCGCCGAGCCGCACGAGCAATATCTCGCGGAAAAAAAGAAGCGCGAACAGGCCGTTGAGGAGTATAAGACCCAGAAGTCAGCGGAAGTTCTTTCAAAGGCGCGCCTCGCCGCCGGGGATTACCTGCTCGCAGCCCATGACACACGACGTCTGGCCGAAAAATCAAAAGCCGAAACCCTGGCGCGCGAGCGCAAGCTGGACCCCGGCCTGGTTCAACGATGGGCGAGCCATTTGGAAACATGGCAATCTGAAACCAACGCCATTTTCAGCCCCTGGTTTGCCTTCGCCACTTTGTCCGAGACGGAATTCGCGGAAAAAGCCGCGTCATTGGCCGACACCTTTGCAAAAAATGAAAGCGGATTGATCCATCCAACCGTGGCAACGGCTTTCACCAATGCGCCGTCATCGCTCAAGGAGGTTGCGGCCGCTTACGGAAAACTGTTTGAGGCGGTGGAAACTCAGTGGCAGGAAACCCTCAAGGCGCATCGCGCAAACAAGGGAGAAAATTCCGGGGAGCCCGCAACTCTGTCCGACCCGGACCAGGAAACTCTCCGGCAGATTTTATACTCCGCGACCGGTGTTTATGGTTTGGCGGATGGCGATATTCAGAAACTATTCGATACATCTTCGATCGTTCACCTCCGCGAACTGCGCCGGCAAAGCGCCGAACTCGACGCAGTGCATCCGGGTTCGCCGCCGCGGGGCATGGTCCTCTACGACAACAACCAACCCCACAAGCCCAAGGTGTTCATCCGAGGCAACGCGAGCAATCCCGGCCCCGAGGTGCCCAGGCAGTTTCTCGAGGTCATCGCGGGCGAGGAACGCAAGCCGTTCGAGAACGGCAGCGGCCGCCTGGAAATGGCCCAGGCCATCGCCAGCCCGGACAATCCGCTGACGGCCCGCGCCATCGTCAACCGCGTCTGGATGCATCACTTTGGAAAGGGTTTGGTCGCCACACCGAGCGATTTTGGCCTTCGCTCCGAGCCGCCGTCGCATCCCGAACTGCTCGACTGGCTGGCCCGCAGCTTCATGGACAACGGCTGGTCGCTCAAGAAACTGCACCGGCTTATTTTGCTTTCGGCTGTGTATCAGCAGGAGAGCAATGACAACCCGGCGGGACTCAAGGCGGATCCAGGCAACCAGCTTTTGTGGAAAATGAACCGGCGACGCCTGGAGTTTGAGGCGCTGCGCGATTCGCTTCTGGCGGTATCCGGCCAACTGGACCCGGCGATGGGAGGGCAACCCGTGGACATCACCGCAACGCCATTCTCCCAGCGGCGGTCCGTTTACGGCTACATTGACCGGCAGAACCTTCCGGGCGTTTTCCGGACCTTCGATTTTGCCAACCCCGACACGACCAGCGCGCAGCGGTTCTTCACCACCGTCCCGCAGCAGGCCCTTTATTTGCTCAACAATCCCTTCATCGCCGAACAGGCCGGCAACCTTGTCAAAACTGAATCCTTTCAACAACTCAACCACACCGAGGATAAAATTCATTTCCTGCACGAACACCTCTTCCAGCGGCCTCCGGACAAAAATGAACTCAAGCTCGCCAAAAAGTTCGTGGCGGCCCAGAGCAGTTTGCCGCCGTTGGATGTTGAAAATCCTGTCTGGCAATACGGATACGGACATTTCGATGCGGCTTTAAATAAAGTGAAAGAGTTCCATCCGTTCACGCACTTCACCAACAACCGGTGGCAGCGCTCGGCCAAATCACCCGACTCAAAAACAGGCTACTGCCTGCTGAACATCGAAGGAGGCCACCCGGGAAACCGCAAGGAACACGCGGCCATCCGCCGGTGGATCGCGCCGTTTGACGGCGTTGTCAACATTGAGGGAACGCTGGCCCACAACCGCTCAAAGGGCGACGGCGTGCTTGTCCGGATTGTTTCCAGTCAACACGGCCAGTTGGGGCAATGGAAAGCGCACGACAGCGAAGTCGCAACCGCTCTCGAGAAATGCGCCGTGTCCAAAGGAGACACGATTGATTTTGTCGCCGAACCCAGGAGCAATCCGTTCCATGACACGTTTCGCTGGGCGCCGGTCATCAAGGTGGTTGAAGTCAAATACGGGACGCCGCCGCCCGCGAAAATGGACTGGAATGCAACGCGCGATTTTGACGGCCCCCTGCCGGATACCCGCCCCCTGGGCGCCTGGGAAAAATATGCCCAGGTGCTGCTGCTCTCCAACGAGTTCGTCTTTGTGGATTAGTTGCCAAAGGGCACATTCTCACACTCACTTCTCGATTTGACATTGTTGGTTGGCGCGCGACTGGGGTGAAAAATAGCGCATGCATCCCCGCCTGCCGGGTAAATATAGATTTTCCCCATCGCCCACACAGGCGAGACGCGCTGTGCTACTTTGCCGCCACTGGGGATCATTCTTGTTTCAAGAACAACGCTTGGATGCGCCGTTGCCGAGCATAACGCAAAAACGCGCTTGCATTGTTTATACATTGCCATACATTTCTGTCGTGACAGAAATTTGAGAAATGAAAGCGCTTTCCACAGTTGAGCAAAAGTTCATCCTGCACTGGGGAGAAATGGGCACCCGCTGGGGCATTAACCGCACCGTGGCCCAGATTCACGCGCTGCTGTTCATTTCACCCGAACCGCTCAATGCCGAGGACATCGTCAACGCCCTGGGCGTCGCCCGCTCCAACGTCAGCACCAGCCTCAAGGAACTCCAGGGCTGGGGAATCGTCCGGCTGGTGCATGTCATGGGCGACAAACGGGATCACTTTGAATCCATGAAAGACGTGTGGGAAATGTTCCGGGTCGTGCTGGATGAGCGCAAGAAGCGGGAAATTGATCCCACGCTGGCCATGCTCCGCGAATGCATCGTTGAAGCCGAAAAGGACAACGCCACCGGCGAGTACACCGAAACCAAGCTGCGCGAGCTGGCGGGCTTTTTTGAGGTGACGACCGGTTGGTATGAGCAGATTCGCAAATGGCCGACCAACGCCCTGACCCGGTTTGTGAAACTCGGCGACAAAGCGCGCAAGTTGCTGGGCCTGGGCGAGTAGGCGCCCATTTTTTTAAAGGACTATTTCTGTGAATACTGAAATTACTAAAATTAAGAACAGAAAGGAGCGCGGCCGCGTATTCTATGACGCGGAATGCAGCCTGTGCCTGAACATGCTGCGGCGCTTTGGCGGGCTGTTCACCCGCGCCGGGTTCCAATTCGTTCCGCTTCAGGAAGCCATTGACTCGGGCACATACCCCGTGCCTGCGGAGGAATTTTACCGCGAAATGAAACTGCTGCGCGCGGACGGAACATGGCTGGGCGGCTTTGACGCGTGGCTGGAACTGTGGAGCGCCGTCTGGTGGCTGCGCCCTTTGGTTTGGTTGTTTCGTTTGCCCGGCCTTCACGCGCTCGGCATGTGGGGCTACCGGAAAACGGCCGCCAACCGGCGGTGCATTAACGGCCGATGCCAGCTTCGGCTGCACCGCAAGAGCGATAAATGGCTGTTTTTACTCCTATTGCCAGCAGCAGCGTTTGCTGTCCGTCACCAACTAGCCCCTTGGGTTTTCATGTGGGCAATGGCTTTTGCAATTTATGGCGGATTCAAGTGGATGACCTTTCGAGATGCATGCGAAAAATATGGCCGCCCCCGATTCCTTCCTGCGGTGGGATATCTCCTGTTTTGGCCGGGCATGAATGCCAAGGCTTTTCTGTTCTCAAAGGAAAAAACGATACAACCAATGCGGGCCAATGCCTGGGTTAAGCCTGCATTAAAAACCATGGCTGGAACCATTCTGGTCTGGGTGGTTATCCCCCGACTTCCTCTCACACACGAGCTTGCTGTTGGGTGGATCGGCATGATTGGCCTGATATTAATGCTTCACTTCGGCCTCCTGCACATTGTGTCACTGGTTTGGAGCAAGGCGGGATTCAATGCTCCTCCATTGATGCGAAGGCCATTGATGGCCAAATCACTGGGAGAATTTTGGGGAACAAGATGGAACAAGCCCTACAATGAACTGGCATTCCAATACGCCTTTAAAAGATTGATGCCGAAGATGGGCACTCGATGGGCTTTGTGGACCGTATTTTTCCTCTCCGGTCTTGTCAACGAACTGGTCATTACAGTGCCCGCCAACGGCGGATACGGAATGCCAACGGTTTACTTTGCCATTCAAGGCACTGGCCTCCTGGCAGAGAAAATGCCGTTTATTCGCAATCACGCTTGGGCGAACCGGCTCTTTGCCTGGTGCATTCTCATCCTGCCTCTTGGCCTTTTGTTTCCCCCAATTTTTATCCGGGGAATCGTGCTCCCCATGCTTAACGCCCTTCAACTCAATTAAAACTATGAAACTTGTTACTCTGCTTCAAATTGCCGGATTGCTTCACCTGGGCCTGATTTGCGCCGGCGCCAGCCTGCCGCGTGTTGTTGGTTTCAAGGCGCATTTGGCCGGACTCCCGCCGCTGCTGCGAAGACTGTTTTATGTTTATTACGGCTTCATTGGCGGCACGATAGTGGCGTTCGGAGCCATTACATTTTTCCAGGCAGAAGCGCTGGCTTCCGGCACTCCACTGGCGGGCGCAATTTTAACGCTGATGACGCTGTTTTGGGTGGCTCGCCTGGCGGTTGCCGCCTTTGTTTTCGACCTTAAGCCGTATCTCACCAGTCACTGGCGCAAAGCAGGCCACTACGCCTTAAACGCTGTATTTTTATATTTGCCTGCCATCTACATATACGCTTTGTGGAAAGGCTTCGCACAATGATCACAAACTCCTCCAGTGCCGGAAAAAAGTGAAAGGCCTGTATGAGCCGCATCAGCCACGACATTTGCGACGCGCTGAAACTGACACATCACCGGAACGATTTGGCGCAGAATCCGCACCGATCAAAACCCCGGTTGGCCATTGCCGGAGGAAGCGGCTTTCTGGGGCATCTGCTGGCGGCCCACTTCTCCGACAAAGGATGGGACGTCGTCATCCTGACGCGAAATCCAGTCCATCGGTATTCCCATGCCCGTGAGGCGCAATGGGACGGGAAAACTATGGGACCCTGGAGTCGCGAAGTGGACGGCGCTCGGGCGGTCATCAATCTGGCGGGCCGCTCGGTGAACTGCCGCTATCACGCACGCAACCGCCGAGCCATGATGGATTCCCGCACCGACAGCACCCGCGTCCTGGGCGAAGCCATCGCGGCCTGTGCAAATCCTCCGCAAACATGGCTCAACGCCAGCACCGCCACGATTTACCGCCACACGTTCGGCCCGCCTTGGGATGAGCGAGGGGAGATTGGCGCCACGGCGGAAGCCAAGGACGCTTTTTCCATCGAGGTCGCCACGGCTTGGGAACACGCCTTTGAGGCCGTTGAGACACCGCAAACACGCAAGGTCGCGCTGCGGACAGCCATGGTGTTCGGCCTCGACGCCGCCCACAACAATGTGTTCCGGGTGCTGCGCCGGTTGGCCCGGTGGGGTCTCGGCGGGCGCATGGGACATGGACGGCAATTTGTCTTTTGGATTCACGAGTCGGATTTTTGCCGGGCGATCGAATGGATTCTCGATCATGAGGAAATTAAAGGGTTCATCAACGTCGCCGCGCCCAATCCCCTGCCCAACACCGAAATGATGCGGCTGTTCCGGGAAATTTGCGGAGTGCCGTTTGGCCTGCCCGCCGCCGCGTGGATGCTGGAACTGGGCGCGTTTTTTCTGCGAACGGAGACGGAGTTGATCATCAAAAGCCGCCGCGTCATTCCAGGAAAACTTTTGGCCGGTGGATTTGAATTTCAGTTCCCGGAAATGAAAAGCGCCGTGCGCGACCTGGAGAATCGCCTTGCAGGCCACGGGCAAAAGAACCGCCGCCCGGAGGGTTTTCGAGGAAACCGTCATCTGGCCGCGTTGCTTACTCGGTCACAGAGCTCTGCGGCTATGCTCCCTCGTCGAGTCAGAACTATAAAGTCTCTGCCCGCTTTGCGGGTTGCCTTGTCTTCCAACCTTTTTCTCGAAAACAGAACGGCCACGGAATTTTCAGGCAGGCTTCTAATCGGCACATTTTGCCGAACGGAAAGGGCTGACGTTCCAACAATCCACTTGCCGCAATCCTGAATACGAGCAAAATACTTTGCGGATGGAATGTAACGAATCAGGTTTGCAAACGGCGTTTTCCGCCAAACCGGTTATTGTCGGTCGCTATATGGGAGACATGCGGGACAGCATCAAAATTGCGACCATGATCCAACACACCATCAAGTAGGCCTGTAAGTATTGGTTGCGCCCGTAGCTCAGTTGGATAGAGCATCTGCCTTCTAAGCAGGTGGTCCCGCGTTCGAATCGCGGCGGGCGCGCCATTTTTCCCGGCTAACCGCGCCTTGCCATGGCCCTCGAATCCAAAATGGACCGTTAGCCGGTTTTCCGCGCCGGATGCCCGGCAATTCGACAAACTGCTGCCCTAAAGCCTCTTGCATCCGGCCCTCCCGCGAAAACGACCCAATTTCGGTTTACAAAAAAAACTTTTCCACGTCGCGGACGAAGTTTTGGCTCACAAAATAATGTTTTCCACGTCGCGGACGAAGTTTTGGCTCACAAAATAATGTTTTCCACGTCGCGGAC
>CALJZV010000371.1 GCA_937983475.1 uncultured Verrucomicrobiales bacterium | reverse complement strand
ACCGGCATTGAACGGCTGGGCAAGGCCATTGCGTCTTTCTTAAAAAAGCCCGCGCGCGGCGCCCGAAAAGCCGCCAGGAAATAAAGCCGCCAGGCACACGATCCACTGGCCATTGGGCGGGCCGGTCTGCCGCATCCAAAATGGGTTCGTTTGGCAAAAATGCGGTTTATCCGGAAACCGGCCATGGAGATGGAACAACCAAGGCGCAAAGCGCATCGGGGTCTCGATCCGATGGGAGCTTCTCCCAGTATCCACCTTCGCGCCTGGGTGTCTTTGTTGTTCAAATCTGCTCCTGTTTAATCATTGCGGCCTGCCACATCCAAGCTCAGGGGCGCGGGAACGGACTCCCCTTGGCGCATCCGCTGCAATCGTTCCAGTTGCGCCATGGCGCGAAACAGTTGCCGCTCCAGCTTGGTTTCGTAACGCTGAATCTTTTCCAGCACCTCCATGGACGGCAGCACCGCCGCCGCCTGCCGCGAAGCCTCCTCTGTTTTTTCCCGCTCTTCGCATTCCGACTTTTGAAAGGAGATACGCCCCAGTTTCCGGTCGAGGTGCGCCAGGGCCTGCTCCTTTTGTTTCGCCCGGAACGCCTGCGGGTCCAGCCCGTCCGGATTCTGTTGCAGGCGCAACCGCAATTCATCCAGGTCTTTCGTGAGGCTGTAGGGTTTCCCGAACAAAATGACCGACTGGATGGCGCTCTCGGTCAATTCACCGTCGGCCTCCACCGAATCGCGCACCGCTTTCAACTGGTTTTCCATGAACCGGTTACCCACGTACGAATTGCGCATGGCAAAAGTCGGATCGTCCTCAAGCGCCCACAACATGGCCTTCTGCCTGAGGCTCACCGTTTGCCGTTGCCATTGCCCTGAATCCACGCTGAGGGCAATTTCGCCCGCCTCGGCCGCCAGCGCGCGGCGCAAGCGCCAGTGGGCCGTCACGATCTGGTCCACCAGCATCTCCTCCAGCGGGCCAACCGGGTTCAGGGACTGGGTGAACCGCTGATGCAACGCGGTAAATTCCCGGCTGCTTTCGTTGATGTTCCTGCCGTGGACCAGCACCTCCCTGGAAAGGATGCCGTGCTTGAGCGCGTTCATTTTGGATTGGGCCACGCCCTGCGGCGTTTTCGGCCCGGTGGACTTTTGCGCATTGCGCCGGTTGGCCTCGATCTGCTTCTGCGTCGTTCGTTTGGACATAAATCGGCCTGGTGACTTCGGGGTTCACGTTTCTCACAATCCAGCCAGCGAATCCCTCGTCATGGGGCGCGCCTGTTGAACAATCACGACCGCACCGCGCGATGGGGCTCCGTGAGGTTGGGCCGGCTGGCCTTGTTGGGGCGGTGTCCCTTGGGGCAGTACGGGTTCCGCCGCCCGTTGCGGCAACAGATCCAGA
>CALJZV010000370.1 GCA_937983475.1 uncultured Verrucomicrobiales bacterium | reverse complement strand
TCGGCCATTTGTTGCGGCGAAATAACAGCCTCCAAACCCTCAGGCATCAGCGAAATGCCAGAGCTGCTCATCTGCCGGATGTTTTGCCGCGAAATGGTTTCCTGCGCGCCGCCCGCGCGGCGCAACGTGATGCTGCTGGCCGTCTCCGAGGCGATCACGCCGGTGACGGTTTCGCCGTCGGCCAGTTCGACCGAAAACTCCACATAGTTGGGCGACACCTCGCGGTTGGGGTCGAGAATATTGAGCAGAATCTGCTCGGCATCCCAGGCGCGCACGCTGGCCAGGTCCGGGCCAACATCGCTTCCCTTTTGTCCAGCCCGGTGGCAGTTCATGCAGTTGGCCTCATAGACCAACTCGCCCCGCTTGGCATCACCGGGCAACCTCAAGGCGGACTTATATTTTTCCATAACTTCACTGCGGGAACCCAAAGCCAGTGACGCAAAAATCTTCTCGGCGCGTTCCAGAATGGACTTGTCCGTGTTCTTGAGCAACTGAGCGCGACGATTGCCGCCGATCTGGTTTGCGGGAATCGCGCCGGTTTCCAAAGCATTCAACAACAGCAGCAGACGCTCGCGGCGTGCCAGCAACACATCGGCCACGTCGTCGCGAAGGGACGGCGAAAAACCGCGCCATTGGTTGATTAAAAGCGCGCCCACCTCCGGCACGGCGAAGGCGTTCAGCGCCCGAATGGCCGCTCGCTGAATCTCCACCGGCTCGCGCGAATCAAGCAGGCGCCCCAAGGTCGGGCGGGATTTTTCAAAAGTGTCATAGCCAAGAAGACCGATCGCCTCCAACCGCTGATCCATCGCGGGGTTCTTGTCCTCAGCCCGAAGCCTTGCGCCGTCAAAGACGGAATTGATCTGCTTTTGAATTTCGGGCGTTGTTGACGCTGAAGCCGCTTGCAGATTGCTTCCGGCGCGCCGAAGCCCGTCGCTCAATCCGGTCAGAATTTGTCCTTGGACCGCAGGCGGGACAGAAGACGAATCAAACGCCGCGGCAAAAACGCCTTCCAGTTCTCCGGCCTGACGGCGCGCTCCCACTACCAGCGCCAGTTGCCGAATCAATCCCCGACCCGGCTCGCGGTCCGCGAAGGAACGATCCTTCAAAAACGCCACCAGCAGCTTGTCGCTAAATGAAGCGGATGAACTCAGCGCGGCTACTGAAACCCAAGGATCCCCTGCATCTCTGCGCAAAATTTTTGCGATGGCGTCCGGCACGCGAACATCCTCTGCGGCTCCCAGACTGAAGGCGCTTTGAAAGCGAACCCGCAACTCCGGGTCGTCGGCCAAAGCCAGCACCTTGTCCAGCAGAGCGGGCGACGTGGAAAAACGCTTCTCCGCCAATCGAACCGCCTGTTCCCGTAACTGAGGCACCGGCTCATTCAAAGCGCCGAGAATATCCGAGTCCTTCAACGCGCCCAGCCCCTCGAGCGACCAGAGGGCATGGAGCCTGGCCAGCGGGTTTTTGCTTTTGGCCAGCATCTTGCGAAGCGGCTCGATGGCGGCTTTGTCCTGGCGCTCGAACAAGAGACGATGCGCGGTGTCGCGCCACCAGGCATTGGGATTCTCCAGCGTGGCCACCAGCTCCTTGGTGGAAGCCTTCCCCAGGCGCGGCGGCCTGGGCGTCTTGAAATTCGGCGGTTCAAGCCGGTAGATGCGCCCCCGGTCACGGCCGCTTTCCAGGTCTATTTTCTCGCGAATGTCATCGGGAATGGACCACGGATGCTCGATGACTTCGCGGTACATGTCCACGACGTGCAGGGTGCCGTCGGGGGCGTTGACGTAATTGACCGGGCGGAACCAGGTGTCCGTCGAGGCCACGATGTCCGCGCCTTCGTCGGCGCGCCGCGCAGCAAATGTCACCCCGTCGGGCTGGACATTCATCCGGTGCAGCAGGTTGTTGGCGCACTCAGCCACAAAGGCATTGCCGTAATATTTCTGCGGATACGCGGTGCCGCGATACACGGTGATGCCGGAAACCGACGTCATCACGCCGCCGGCAAATTTTTCGCTCGGCGGCTTGGTTTCGTCCGAGGCCCAGAGGCGCGCCCGCAGTTCGCGCCACGGCTCGACCGGGCTGACGCGATACACCGGCATGTCACTGCCTGTCGGCGCGGCGTTGTGCAACGCCGTTGGGACCGGCAGCCAGCGGTTGCGGGCCAGATATTCCAAAGGCAACACCGGATGGATCATCGGATTGCGGATGTTGCAGCGGAACCGGTTGCCCCAATCGTCGAAGGTGTGACCGAAACGCCCATCGCCCGAAAGCGCCTCGAATCCGCGCCCCACCGGGTCGAACCGGAAATCGTTCCGCGGCAGCGCCACAGGCTTTGCGTCGGGTTTGCTGGCCTCACGGATTTGCCCGCCATTGCTGGACGCCGCGCCGTAAATTTTGTTGTCCAGGCCCCAGACCAGACCATTGAGCACCGCCTGGACATTGTATTTGCGGAAGCCGGTGTAAACCTTCTCGGCGATGTCGGCCTTGCCGTCGCCGTCCGTGTCCTTGAAATACCAGATGTCGGGCGTGGCCGTGACGAACACGCCGCCCTTCCAAAGCGCCAAACCCGTTGGCCACGAGAGCTTCTCAGCAAGGATCGAGCTCCGGTCAAATTTACCGTCGCCGTCGGTGTCCTCCAGCATCCGCACCCGGCCAATGGGCGCGTCTGTGGTGTTGTCAGCCCACGCCTTGTGCGTGTTTTTGTCTGTGTAAGGATAATCGCTCATCTCGATGACGAAGGCGCGGCCATTTTCGTCATACACCATCGCCACCGGGTCGGTGAC
The DNA here is from genome assembly GCA_937983475.1 of uncultured Verrucomicrobiales bacterium. Classification (GTDB taxonomy): domain Bacteria; phylum Verrucomicrobiota; class Verrucomicrobiia; order Limisphaerales; family JACDHS01; genus CALJZV01. The sequence continues at coordinate 4,885 of CALJZV010000370.1, read as the reverse complement.
CAGCGGCTCGCTGGCGAGCAGCGTCATGCGAAACCCATCGAGTGTGCGAAAGGTTTTGTGGGCCTCGGCAGGCGGCGTGGGCGGCACACGGGGAAATTCATCGGCGGATCGGGCCGGCAACACCGCAAGCACCGCAACACAGGCGAAAGGCAAACACGTTTTCAGGAAGGCGATTTTCATTTTCTTACAAGGAAATAAAACGGCGGGCATTTTCTTCGCAGACGGCTTTCATTTGTTCAGCGGTCAAATCGGATTCAGCGAGCTTGAGTTTTGCGGATTCAAAAACAAAAAACGGCGCGTGCGAGCCAAACAGCAGTCGCTCCTGCGGTATCTGGCCCAGCACTTTGTGAACCCCGCCGACACCCTCAATGGTGGCGGTTTCAAAACAAACTCCTGCCGCGGCCAACCGCAGAAGCAGTTCGCCGCGCAAAACCTGAAACGCATTAAGCAGTTGCAGTTTCACGCCGGGAGCTCTCTTCATCGCTTCGGGCAGCGGCGCCAGGTCCACCGGCGGCACCGGCAGCAACCGGTGTTGCACCCGTTTGTCCTCCATCAGCGCCGAGAGTTGCACAGCCAGTTTGCGCTCGGCGCACAGGCGCAGCAATTCTCCAAACACCGGATCATCCAGCCTGTAGCCGTGATAATTGGGATGCAGGCGGATGCCGGGCATCCGAAATTGCTCATGGCAGCGGCGCAGATCCTCCTGCCAGTCGGGCAGCATCGGGTTCACCGACCCAAAGGGAATTAAAAAGGACGCATGCCTCCGGCACTCCTCGGCCAATCGTCCGTTGACTCCGGCGATGTCATTGTGCAACAGCGCGTCGAAGCTGCCCGCCCACGCCTGAACAACACCTTGGCTCTGCAACGCCTCGACCAAGCTGGGCGTTTCATCAAGCGGCAGGCGGCGGCACGGCCAGCGAGAGAGGTGAATGTGGGTGTCAATGAGCGGTTGCATCAAAGGCGCACTCCCTTCTCGCGGAGAATGGGCGTCAACAAACGCTTTAAATTCTCGCCAAGGATCAATTTCTTCGACGCTTCGGGAATGTCCGCGCCCACGACTTTTGCCAATTGCGAGGCAAAGCTCCGACCACCGATGTCGCTGCCGAAAATCACGCGCTCGGCGCCAAGTTCGCGAACGGCCATTTCCACGAAGCCCGCCGCCGGATCGCCGCCGCCGGTGTCGGCAAACACATTCCTGAAAGGCCGGATGGCGCGAATGCCGATTTCCCAATTTCCACCGGTGTGCCCGCACAGAATCGTCGCCTCGGGATGCCGGGACGCCAGTTGCGCCAGGTCCATGGGCGTGGATTCAGCGGGCTCCTGGCCGTCGGTTTTGAGCCAGGTGTGCTGGAAAATCACGGCCTTCAACTCGGCTGTGCGCCGGACAATCGGGTCGAGTTCCTCCGAGCGGCAATTGTGCGCGACCCACAGCTTGACGCCAACCATCGGGCCATCGCCAATGCAGCGGTTTATTTCCTCCAAACTTTCCTGAACGTGCTTTGCATTGACATACACAAACCCGAAGGCCCGGTGAGACCAGTCCTTCAACGCCTGAAGCACGTCGTCGTTTTGTTTGCGGAATTCCTCGGGCGAAGGATCACGCGACCATGACATGCCCATGTAAACGCACAAGCGCTCCACGCCCATGCGGTCGGCAAAACCGATGAGCTGCGCCATGCGTTCCTGGGGCGTTTTGCCCGAAACGCCAGAGAAATGGCAATGCAAGTCCCAGATCATTTTGAAAAATCACTTGGTGTCTGACGCCCTGATCTCCACTCCAAACGCTAAATGCGCTTGGGCGACGACAGACCAAATTTGCCGTTGGTCTGCACATGCGCCAACGCCAGGGCCAGCGCGTCCGCCGCGTCGGCGTCGGGCAGCTCGGCCAGGTTCAGTATGCGCTGCACCATCTTGGCGACGGCCAGTTTTTGCGCCGCGCCATAGCCGACGATGGCCTGCTTCACTTTGCGCGGGGCCATTTCGTAAATTTCCAGTCCCGCCTCCGCGACGGCTGCCAACGCCGCGCCGCGCGCCTCGCCCATGATGATGGCCGTCTGCAAGTTCTGGGCGAAAAACAGTCCTTCAATGGCGCAGACCGTCGGCTTGTGCTGGCGCAAAAGATCCCGCAAGGAAAGAGAAATCATCATCAGGCAACGGGAGCGATCCCAGCCCGCCGGACACACAATGGTGCCGTGAACGAGCGTCTGCGGAAACGGCTTGGCCATCCGGATGATGCCGTAACCGGTGCCGCGCAGGGACGGGTCAATGCCCAGCACAATTTCGTGCCGCGAAATTGAGGAGGGAAGAACGCTTGGCTCGAAAACGCTGCCGGGCTTGCGACGCGCGCCGGACCGGGACGCGCCCGCCAGGCGCTGTTGCATCTGCTCAAATTGTTGCGGCGTCACGCCCATGGCTGGCGGGGATTGTGGCAGAGTGGCCGACCGCGAAAAAGCGCGAAAATTAAACTCGCCAAAGGCCTTATCAAAAAATGTAACACCAGGATTTATCCTCCGGTGGCGCTGGCCTTGATTTGCAGGGCATTGAGGTATTCTCGGAAAAGGCCACGGGTCTGAGCCTCTTTCTCAAGACGTTGCTCCAGGCGCAAGCGGGCTGCGCCATTCAAGGTTTTCTGCAATTGGGCAAGCATCTGCGCGGCAATGGCATCGTCCACCCGACCGAGCAACTGCCATTGCTCGTCAGGATTGGGAATTGTGGCCAGAAGCCGGGCTGCCGTTTCGCGTGGGCTGGAATAGACTCCATCGCCGTTCGCGTCGAGAAACACCGGGTTGTTGACCGCCAATGAAAAGGGGTTGCTGGTTCTCCATCCAGGAACTGCCGGATCATCGCCAAAAACCGCGCAAACCAGATGCGCATCGTGCGAAGGCGCGGGCAGATTGAAGGTGAGCGTCTGGTCAAATGACTTGCCCTTCCTGGGATTCAAGGACTGAGAGGACATTTCCCTTCCATTCAAATAAACCACAACGCGGCGAGGCGTCACCCAGGAGGGAGCGGCGACCCGTGCCTTGATTTTCACGCTCCTTCCTTTTACGGGCGCGACCTGGCCCATCGTGAAGCGACCGTTGACAGATACGTCCAGAAAGATGCCTTCGCTGACCGAGCAATCGCCCGCGAGAATGTTTTTGCACATTTCGTCCACGTTAATTTTGGCTGGATTGTCGGTGGAACTGCGCACATAGGTGCGCCCGCCGCCCACCGGGTCATTGACCGAATGCGAGTCGGATGTGCCCACAGCCTTGATTGTTTCGCCATGGTTGAGCAGGGCAAACCAATCCGTCAGCAAGTAAGTCGAATTGGTTTCGCTCACGCAGGAATTGACCAGTTCCATCGCGTCGAAGGTGACCGCCATGCCCGACCCGCGCTCGCCGGTCAACCGGTTGAGTTCATTTCTCAAAAACGTGTTGGTCTCGCGGTTGGGCCAGCGGGGATGGTTGAGGATGATCACTTTGCCGCCCTTGGCACGGATGCCGTCCACCACGGCCACCCATTCAGTCAGTCCGCGAAACGGAGGCACTTCGCCTTTGGGATCCATCGGAAAGGCGTTGAAGTGGCCGGCTGGCGTGGAGACTTCATTTCCGGTGACTGGCGTGAAGTAGTCGTTAAGGCGCAGCTTTTCCTGATAAGGCCGATAGTCGGTGTGATGGTTATGGTCGGTGGCCACGGCCAGTTCCACTCCCTCGCCCGCCAAGGTAATCATGCGCTCCTCAACGCTCGCATCGCCATGTCCGCTGAAGGTCAGGGTGTGAATGTGCGTGTCGGCAGCGACAAACCCGCGCGTGTCCACTTCATGGCGCAGTTTTAATTTCACATGAGGCGATTTCCCGTGGCCGACGGAAATTGCCCGGCTGTCGCGGCTCCATTCCATCCCTCGCGTGGCATGAATGAGATACTCCCCCTCGGGAAGCTGAATTGTTGTTTCGGTTCCCGCCGTGTAAAGAACGCCCTTGCGAAGGGCAGTCCGGTTGGTCGGCGCGTTGAAGATCTCCACCAGTTCGCCCTTGGGATTGGTGATGGCGAGGCGCGAGGGAATCGGCTTTCCAGTCCGGGCATCGGTGACGCTCACGGTGACAGGGTTCAGCCGCATCAATTCCCTGTAAGGTTTTGGATACAGCACCAGTTGCCCGACCACCAGGTCATCGGTTTCGCGCCCGGGCACAAAACTGATGACGTTTTGGCCGTTCTTGAGCGTTCCGGCGGGAATGCGCACGAAGTCCTCGCGGCGGTTTTGCGTGGGCTTGATTTCCGCAACCCGCTTGCCGTTGACCTCGATGAACGACGGATCGTTCACGTCCCAGCATGTCAGCGACAGGGTGAAGTCCTTTTCATTTTTCGTGGCGTCAAAGCGGACATCCAGGCGCGTCCCTTCCGGCTCAGGCGAAACCTCCGGCCAATAAGTGATATTATCGTCGCCCAGGTGATGGAGCTTGCTGTCCAGCACCCGGCCCCCCTCCAGTTTGTTCTGCATGGCCACCGCGACGAAGGCCACAAGGACCAGCGCCAACAAGCAAAGCCGCTCTCGTAATGTAAGCATAAATCAAGTGTTGCTGAGATATGGACAGACGAGGAAGCCAAAATGTTTATTTAATGCGCAGGAAAATATTACCGAAGCAACCTGGCGTTGCCGGACCTGCCTTTGGCGCACGGAAACACGCCACTTTTCCCAAAAATCTCGGAAGTACACCCTCCCGCGAGTCCGATTTATTCTCCCGGTGGTGGGCCAGGGACTCATGGAATTCGTCCCCCCGGCAGATGCCGGGCCTGAGTGCATCCGCTTGAAACGCTGATCTCGACCAGAAGCGCAGTTCTAAATCCGGGGGAACCGGCCATTGGCCGGTTTTGTCGGGCTACCAGCCCGACACTGGAGTTT
>CALJZV010000369.1 GCA_937983475.1 uncultured Verrucomicrobiales bacterium | reverse complement strand
GTCACGCTTGATGCCACGCAATCCGCCGGCGCTATTGAAAAACGCCGGGTCGGCTCCACCCTCGCGATGCGGCCCGTTGTCGCTGGTGAAAAAAACGATCGTGTCCCGGTCGATGCCCAAATCCTTGAGCAATTGAAAAAGTCGGCCCACATCCCTGTCCATGCGGGTAATCATGGCAGCAAAGGCCGCGTAAGGCTTGTCCTGCGCCACATAAGTGGACCGTTCATTTCGCCAAGGCTTCTCGGGAAATTTGCCCTCAAACCGATTCAACTCCTCCTCCGGCGCCTCCATCCCGGCATGTGGAATGGCAAAGGGCAGATAAAGGAAAAACGGCTTGTTCCGGTTTTCGCGAATGAAGCGAAGGCTCTCCTTGACAATCAAATCGTGGCTGTAAACAGGCTTCTCGAAGGAAACTTTTTCGCCATCGCGATAAAGGTAATCGGTGTAGTGCTTGTGGGCGTGCCGGTGCGCCATGTAGCCCAAAAACTGGTCGAATCCCTTCTTAAGCGGCGCGCCTGAATTGTCGAGGTCTCCCATCCCCCATTTGCCAAACACGCCCGAGGTGTAACCCGCCGACTTTAAAATCTCCGACACAATGACATCATCAGGCCTCAATGCATTATCCGCGCCGGGACTGTTGCCGCGGATGTAGGCGTGGCCGGTGTGATAGCCCGTCAGCAAAGCGCATCGCGACGGGGCGCAAACGGTACTGCCGGAGTAATATTGGGTAAAGCGTTTGCCCTCGGCCGCCATCCGATCCAGATGCGGCGTGCGGAAATGCGTTTGCCCGTAACAGCTCAAGTCCCCATAGCCCAGATCATCGGCCATGATGAAAATGATGTTGGGCTTGCGCGCCTTAATGGACTTTGCCGCCACGTTGTCCGGCAGCAAAAAAGCCAAGGCAACCAGAAAAACAGTGGATAAATTAAGGCGCATGCTCTTCATGAAACCATGCCTACCGGATCCAGGCCGCACAACCAAGCGCTTCCACCGGCAGCCCGATTGGCTATCAAGAAATCACCATTCCTTGGCACGCCCGGACGGCACCAACACTGGCGCCGCCCGGGCGTAGCTTTATTCCCACTTGACTGCGTCACCAATGACTACAAAACCAGTTGTCGTCCAGCACGACAGCTTCACCTGGTTGCTGCCGGCATTCATGTTCCAGCTTCCCAGCAACTGCCAGGAGCCCCCGTTGGCCTGCTGGTTCTTCTGCACGGTCGTGGACCCGCCCGAATGATAGACGATGTACGGAGCGGTCGTGGAGCGATTGGTTCCCTGGCTCCACCACGCGGAGACGTTATACGTCTTCGTGCTGCCGAGGCTGGCTGTCCACGTTGCCGTGTCGCTGGTGGATTGCGTGTTGCGGTAGCGGTAGTCGGCACCATATTTATCCGGCGCGGAAGGGGCTGTGGTCCAACTCGCGGAAGCACTGAATCCCGAGGTGTTGTTATCCACGATCACGCTCGATGCCGCTTTGGCCAGCCAGTTGGCCGCCAGGTGAGTGACGGTGCCGTTATAAACATCACGATCGACGGGCCCAGAGATTCCAGGAATGGAACCTTGGTCGGTGTATTGCCAGAAATGCCACGTGCCCCACCGGTTGCAACTGGAACAAGCGCTCCAAGGCGTTCCGGTCTGGGGATTCTGCCCGTTGTAGTTGGCAATCCAGGCTCCCCACTGCGAGATCCCTGACGTGAAGTTGCACGCCAGGCAGGCGCTGGTGTAAATGACCGGCTTGACCGTAACTCCGGCCGCGGCGGCTTTTGCAATGATGAGATTGCACCATTGGTTCGCCCAGTCGGTGTAACTGCTGGCCCCCACAACGCCACTGAAGATCTCCATGTCGATCATGGGCATCAGAGTCTTCCCGTCATCTTTGATATAAGGACCGGCAAGGTTCCAAAAGTAATCGGCCTCCACACTTGGGCTGTTCGTGTTCGGGAAGGCGAAATGGTAGGCACCCATGTACACCCCGGCGGCTTTGCCATTGACCATATTGGCGACGAAATTGTCATTGGTCAGATAGGCGCCACGGGTGGCCTGGGCCCAGGCAAACGTGATGCCGGCTCCCTTGACGCTCGTCCAGTTGATCGTTCCCTGCCAGCGGGAAACGTCAATGCCGAGCGTGCGTTGCGCTTGGGCATTGTCTGTTCCAAAAGTCAGGCTGGCTACGGCTATTGCCAGCAGTCCAATCGCTTTGGCAAGTTTTCTCCCTATTGTGCGGATAGGATAGGTTTGTTCGTTTGCTCTCATAGGCTTTCGTGTCGTTATTTATGTTCGTTGTGTCGGTGAGGTTGTCTGTGGGGACGATTTGCTTTGGCAAATATTATATTTTTTCTGGTTTGGAGAACTGTAGGGTGAACAACGGCCAAGCCGCGCCACTCGCATTTGCCGCTGGCGGGATAAGGGCCAACGACGCTGTTCTGTTAATCCAATGGGAACCTGGCAGTTGTATCTCACTCCCTTGGGGAAATGCAATCCTATCGTTGACTCGCAGTTCGGGAAAAATTGCAGGCGGTATTATTAAGCGGCCAGCCTGCGCTTCGGGGGAATTTGTGATGGCCAGCGGTGCGTATTAACCGCCCAACATCACCTCTGCCGAAATGAAATAATGGTCGCTGGGAAAACGGCCATTGCGACCGTCACGGATTACTTCAGCCGCAAGTGTCCTGACGGCGCCACGGCAGAAAATCCAATCAATCTTTCCCTTGATCGGCGCCTCATTCATTTGTTCCGGAAATTTCGGGCCAAGAAATCTATGGGCAGTAAATCCCGGATCCGCTGGTCCATGCACGGAAGCGTAAGTGTCCACCCAGCCCCGATCCTTTAAATTTGCGATCGCCGCATTCGTGACATCGGCATTCATATCTCCCGCGAGCAATTGAGGAAAATTCTTGGAATGCGCGGCCTCAACGCCTTCACAGAGCACTCGGCACTGCTCCACCCGAGCGACCTGCCCTTTGTTGTCCCAATGGGTGTTCCAAAGGCGAAATTTCTTGCCATGCTTGCGGTCTTTCAGATCAACCCAGTTGGCAAACCGAGAGTGCGCCGAGTCCCAGGATTTTGTCCCGGCAATATGCGGCGACTTTGAAAGCCAGAATCCTCCCGCCGAAATCATTTCAAAACGCGAACGGGAAAACAGGATCGCATTCTGCGGATGGAAGATTTCCCCCGGGGCGCTGAGCCCAAAACTTTCAAATTCCAACATGCGGCCTTTTAAGTAATCGAACTGGTCGCCAAGGCATTCCTGAAGACAGACCAGGTCGGCGCGCTGCCCCTGAATGATGTCGACGCACATTGCTTTGCGCATGTCCCATCCATCGCCGGTGTTCTTGTCTGTCGCAACAGCAGACGAACGAATATTGCAGGAAAGCACCTTGATGGAACCGGCCTTTGCAGGCGCCTTCTCGGCTCGCGCCGAGCGTTCCAGGGCGGGGATTGCGGCAATCGCGCCAAGGCCTTTGATGAAAAATCGACGCGTGAGGCGGTTTGATGGTTTCATGGCGTTTTAACAAGTTCGTCCGTCATTTCTCCAGTTCCGCAAGCCATTGATTGTGCAGCGCGGTCAAGCGATGAACAATTGCCGACTCCTCGGCGGCGAAGTTTTTTGACTCGGTCGGATCCTTCGCCAGGTTGGCAAGGAAGACTTTATCCACTCGAGTTTTTCCGGGCGGAAATGAGTCACTCGCGTTGTTCAGCAGTTTCCAGACACCGTCGCGCACCGCCCATTGATCGCCAATCTGCCAGTGAAACACCCCATGCGGCGACGGCGCGTCAGCGGACCGCAGAACACCGGCGAGATTTTTGCCATCGAAGGTGCGTTCCGGAAGCGTTACGCCGCATAATTCGCCAATGGTTGGGAACCAATCCACGCTCGCGGCAAACTGCCCGCGCGTCTGGCCTTCGGGAATTTTTCCCGGCCAACTCGCTATGCAAGGGACGCGAATGCCGCCCTCGAACAGGCTGAATTTCGCCCCGCGAAACTCACCCGCGTTGCCCCCGCCAAAACCGGTCCGCTCCTCGGTGGAATGGCCGTGGTCACTCAGAAAAATTATCATAGTGTTTTCGCGCAGCCCGAGGCGATCCACGGTGCTGGCCACGCGACCCACCGCGTCGTCTAGGTAACTGATGGTGGCCGCGTACGACCGCCGCGGCTCCGGCATTTTCTCGTAAATTTTCCGAAACTGTTCCGGCGCCTGCGTCGGGTAATGCGGCAGGTTCATCGCAAGGTAAATGAAAAACGGGTTTTCCTTGTTGGCCGCGATGAACCGGTTGGTCTCGCGCACAATCAACTCGGTGAAGTGAACCCCGTCCTCGAACACCTCAATTTCATTTCGCCACAAGTCGTGGAAGGGCGGCCCCTGCCAATAGAAATAATGCGAGTAGTTGTCGATGCAGCCGGACTTGTGCCCGAAGAACTCATCGAAACCCTGCCCGTTGGGCGCGCTTTCGGGCGTGTCGCCCAAATGCCATTTGCCGAACAACGCGGTGCGGTAGCCCTTGGTTTTAAGCAGTTCCGCCAGGGTGATTTCGCTCGCGGGCATTCCCGGCGCACCGGGACGGGAGGAGACGTTGGTTTTGACTCCGGCGCGAAGCGGGTTGCGTCCGGTCAGCAGCGCCGCGCGCGACGGCGAGCAGACCGGGCTGGCGACATAAAACTGGGTGAACCGCACGCCGCGCTCGGCCAGCGCGTCAAGATTCGGTGTGAACAAGTCCTTGGACCCGTAGCAATTCAGATCCAGCGTGCCCTGATCATCAGCGAAGATGAGGATGACATTCGGAGGCCGGTCAGGCTTTGCTTGAAGCGGGTTGGTGATAGCCGCCATGAGCACAGCAAACAAAGTCCCACAATGCAAAAGGAAATTCATGGAACTGGATTGTCGGCAATCCCCCATTCCATGCCAGCACATTTTCAGCGATTCTCATATTTGCAAACTTGGGGGCGGCACAAAGAGTGCTGAATCAGCCTCAAGGAGGAAAAAAGGGAACGCTTCACTTATTATTATGAAAATGCGTACCTATCAATCAGCCGGGTTTACTCTCGTGGAGATGATGATCATCGTTGGCATCATCGGAACCCTGACCACCATCGCCGCGTCGGGCACAATTCGCGCCCGAAACAAAGCGGCGGTGAACACCTGTATCAACAATCTTACCCAGATCGCCCGGGCCAAAACCGTCTGGTCGTTTGAGACCAGGAACGGCGGCTCCGCTGTCCCGGACGCAGCCGACCTTTTCAAGACGAATGGCTTCCTGAAAGCCACGCCGGTTTGTCCCATGCGCGGCGAATATTCCATCAATGCCGTGGATACCAATCCGACCTGCACCTACCCGGACCACGAGTTGGAGAAATAAGGGAGGCTGTTTCATTTACAAAACCCATCCCACTTGCCTCAAAGGCCGCCCGTTGCGGCCTTTTTTAGTGCCGAAATGATGTTGGACAACGCCTTGCGACCTTGGATAATTCCCTCCCTGCAAAACATGAAATCACTTCACTCCATTTTGCTCACAGGCACGGTTTTAATCACCCTGGCGTTCGCGGCCAACCCGCTACAGGCCCAAAGGGATTTGAACGAGGTAGCCGCCCATCTGCTTGACACCACCAAGACAACCGCCGAGCGCGCGGCCCTCGTGGAAGCCCACGCCGGCCAGGCCGCCGTCATCCTGGAGGCCATGGTCAAAGGCTTAAAACCCGGCACGCCCGAGGAATACAAGCGCATTTCCGCCATCTGGCAGGTGACCGTCGCCGCCGGCAAACGCAACGAAGCCCACGAAATTCGCCATGTCCTCGCTGTCGCGCTGCCCCAACCGGACGCCCCATTGCTGGACTGGCAGGCGGTCGTCATCGGCGGCGGCATCATCAACGGCTTGGGCCTGGCTGGCCACTGGCCCGGCGACCGAATCGAGGAAATTCTGCAAAGTGAAAATCAATTAAAAGTCCGCTGGAACCGCGCCCTGGACTTGGCCGCCGCCATGGCCGATAACGAAAAAACGCCCACTGGCACACGCTACGACGCCTTGAGAATGATCGCGCTCGAAGGCTGGGAAAAGCGCGGCGCGCAACTGGTCAAATACCTGGCGCGCGGCGTCAATGCGGAGCTTCAGCAGGGCGCCGTCAGCGGCCTGGCCGACATCAAGTCGCCGCATGTCGCGCCAGCCTTGCTGTCCGCGATTCCTTACCTCTCGGACCACAACCGCAATTTCGCGCTCGACGCCCTGTTGCGTGATGACACGCGGACATCCGCTCTGCTCGACGCGGTTGCCGCAAAGCGCCTCGACCCTGCCCTGATTGGCGATTCCCGCATCGCAAAGGTCAAGTCCCATGACAATGCCCGCATTCGCGCTCGGGCCGAAAAACTCTTCTACCCTGTTGCCTCGGAGGAAGGTGGCGCGGTGTATTCAGTGGGCTTGGCCAGCGTGGATGTCACGCCCGGTTACCCTGTCCGGTTGAGCGGTTAGCTCGCGCGCAACAAGCCGTGAGAAGGCGTCATTCAG
>CALJZV010000368.1 GCA_937983475.1 uncultured Verrucomicrobiales bacterium | reverse complement strand
AGTGCCACGCCAGCAGCAAATGTATTCAGGTTAAAATATCCTTGATCACGTGCCCATGCACGTCGGTGAGGCGGCGTTCAATTCCTTTACCGCAAAATATAAAAATTCCCCGCGACTTTTTCCGGCGGCAGGGTAAATACATGGAAAACATGAGAAATTATTTTGGTGGCTTGATGCTGGCGGCATTCACGGCGTTCACATTTTCTTCCCACGCGAACGAGCAATCCCAACCGAAACCGGACGAGTTCAAAGAACTCGCAGAGGGCATTGTTGAACTTCTCAAAAGCGGTGACGCGGAGGCGTTCGCCAAGGCATGGTCACCCGCGCCGGAGGATTGGAGGGCGGTGAAAACGCTCACGACTCCGGCGGCAGATGAAGCTCTGGCCCGGATGGAAAAGGGCACGGCCCGCAACAATGCACAAGTGCTGAAAAGCGCGCAGCAGGTGCTGGCCAAGGCAAAGGAATTGAAGGTCGATTTCTCCAAGTTGAAGCTGACTGTTCAGTCGAGCAGTGCACACAGAAGCGGATCCACACGCTACACCGAAATTCAGGCGGATAACGACAACCTTCAATCCGCCCAAAGCGTCACTTTTGTCCTGAGCGCCGAGCCGTTGTCGGAGGACAAGGACACCGAGCGATTGCGCGGGGAGTATCGGCTGGCGGCCAACAACCTGTTAAAGTTTCCCGGCGGCTGGCGGACGTATGAAGGCCTCCGGTGGTTTTCGTTTCCATCAACGGTGATAGATGAAACAGCGCAGCGTGAATTGCTGATTCTCGAAAAAGCAGCCAGCTACAAAGGTCTCACGCAGGACGAGGATCCCGCCTTGGCGAAATTGGGCGAGGCGCTGGTGCGGTTTGTTCGTTCACGTGACATCGAGCAAGTCACGCGCGAAGCGGCGGTAAATGTTGACGTCATGTGGTCCATGTTGCAGAAGTCCGGAAGGAAGGGGCCGTCGCGCGAAGAATTTGAAAAATGTTGGGCCGAGCAGGGCGAGACACGCATCATCGCGCCGGCCCGCGCCATGGTGGCGATGATGGAAAACGCGGGAATTGACCTGAGCGATGCGAAAATCGAGGTGAAGCGCGTAGAATTCAACCGGCTTCATGCGCGAAGCGGCCCGGGAACATTGGACGGCATAGAAGGGAACGAGTTGAGTGTCACGCTGGAAGTTCGTTCCGGACGCAAATCGCGAACAGGAAAGCCGTTGTCCGGAAAATTCGTCGTTGCTGCGGATGAAGCGATGCGAATCAGTGACCGCTGGTATATCAGCGCTCCAATGCGCTGGGCAGCCTTTCCTAAAGGCGTGGTAAATCAAGAAACTTTGGCCAATCTGGAGTTGGAAAACTACGTAGCAGAACATGGCTCTTTGCCGCCGGGGATGGCAGCGCCCGATGCGGAGTTTGTCCGCGTGGACAATGAGAAGAATGGAAAGCTGGCGGACTTTCGCGGCAAGATCGTGGTATTGGATTTCTGGGCCGTCTGGTGCGGCCCGTGCCAGGAACCGATGGCCAAGTTGCAGAAATACCACGAGGCGAATCCGCGATGGAAGGATCGCGTGGAACTCGTCTCATTGAGCATTGATGACAAATTACCCACGCTGCGTGCGCATCTTGATAAACGCGGTTGGACGAATTCCATCAACCTCTGGGGCGGGCCCGGTGGCTGGCAATCTGAGGCCGCGAAGGCGTATCGAGTGAGCGGCGTGCCAACCTGTTACATCATTGACTGCAAAGGAAAAATTACCAAGGCAGGGCATCCAATGACGCTCGAGATAGAGGCGGAAGTAAATCGTCTCCTCAAATGATCCGGCACGGGCCTATCAACTCAATACCTCCCGGATCACGTGCCCGTGGACGTCGGTGAGGCGGCGTTCGATGCCGTTGTGGTAGTAGCTCAGCCGCTCGTGATCGATGCCCAGCAGGTGCAGCAGCGTGGCATGCAGGTCGTAGATGGTGGTCACGTTCTGCACGGCCTGGTAGCCGAGTTCGTCGGTCGCGCCGTGGCTGAACGCCCTTTTCACGCCCGCGCCGGTCATCCAGACGGTGAATCCCTTCGGGTTGTGGTCGCGGCCGTTCGCGCCTTTTTGGAAGGTCGGCATGCGGCCGAACTCTGTCGTCCAGACCACAAGCGTGTCGTCGAGCAGGCCGCGCGCCTTGAGGTCCTTAAGCAGCGCGGCGGTTGGCTCGTCGAAAATCGGCGCGTGAACGTCATACTGCTCTTTTATTTTCTTGTGACCATCCCAGTTGCCGACGCCCTCGCCCATGGCGTATGAGCCGTTGAACAATTGCACGAAGCGCACGCCGCGTTCCAGCAACCGCCGCGCGAGCAGGCAATTCTTGCCGTAACGCGCCTTCAGGTCGTTGGCGTCCTCGACACAGTAAAGTTTCTTTGTCGCCGCGCTTTCGCCGGAAAGATCGGAGACCTCCGCGGCGCGCAACTGCATCTTGGCGGCCAGTCCGTAACTGGCGAGGCGCGCGATCAACTCGCTTTAGCCGGGATGCTGCTCGAGATGCCGGTCGTTGAGGAATTTCAGGAACTGGCGCGTCGCCTTGTCCGCGTCGGCGGAGATCGACCCGGGCCGGTGCAAATTGGGAATCGGTTTGTCGGCGTTGAAGGGCGTGCCTTGGAACACCGCTGGTAGAAAGGCGGAGTTCCAATGGTTCGGGCCAACCTGCGGCACGCCGCGCGGATCGGGGATGGCGACAAACGCCGGCAGATCGGCGCATTCCGTGCCGAGCGCGTAGCTGGCCCACGCGCCCATGCTCGGGTAACCCTCGAGCGTGAAGCCGGTGCTCATCTGGTTTTCGGCCGGCCCATGCGTGTTGCTTTTGGCCGTCATCGAATGGATGAAACACATCTCGTCGGTGAGCCCGGCCAGGTGCGGGAACAGGTCGGAAACCATCTTGCCGCTCTGCCCGCGCGGCTTGAATTCCCAGAGCGGCTTGACCAGGTTGCCGTTCTCGCCTTGAAAGGTGACCAACTTGTCCACCCCCGGCATCGGCTGGCCGTCGTGCTTGATCAACTCCGGCTTGTAATCCCACGAATCGAGATGGCTCACCGCGCCGCTGCAAAAGATGACCAGCACGCGCTTGGCCTTGGCGGGAAAATGCGGCGCGCGCGGCGCGAATGGATTGGCCGGATCAACCTTCGGACGAATCGGCGACTTGTCCGCGCTAGCGGCCACCAACCCGTGCTCTGCCAGCAGCGTGGTCAACGCGATGCCGCCCAAACCCGTCCCCGCGAACTGAAGAAAATCCCGGCGATTGAGCAACCGCCGTCCGGCATGGGAAAGGGCGTGGTTTTTCATGCTTATCTTCTCCGGTGACGAGGACCGTGGTCGTAGTTCCGCCACCAGTCCGGGCCTTCAGCTTCGATCTCGGCGTTGAGCTTCTGCAAGGCGATTTTCATCTTCGCCAATTGCTTCGGCTCGGCTTCGGCCAAGTTGTTTTTCTCCTGCCAGTCGCTTTTGAGGTTGTAGAGCTCGAACTTCGTCAGCGGCTCGTCGGCCACAATTTTCCAGTCGCCGATCCGCATCGCGGTTTTGAGCGGTTCGGGTGCGACGGGACAACGCCAGTAGAGCGGGCGGGCGCGCTGGATGCTCCGACCTTCAAACGCGGGCAACATGCTGCCGCCGTCGATGACGCGGTCCTTGGGCGGCTTCACGCCCGCAATCTCGCAGAGCGTGACGAACAGGTCGGAGCCGATCACCGGTTCATCGCTGGTCTTTCCGGCTGGAATTTTTCCGGTCCAGCGCGCAATGCCCGGCACCCGGATGCCGCCTTCGTAAACGGAGCGCTTGCGGCTGCGCAATCCGCCGGTTGAACCGCGCCCAGGCCCACGGTTGCCCGCACCTTCAGGGCCATTGTCCGAGGTGAAGAACACAAACGTGTCGCCGGTCAGGTTCAAATCCTCCAACGCTCGCATCAGTTGCCCGAACGCGTGATCGATCTGCGTGATGTTGGCGTGATGCTCGATCTGTTCCGGGTCGGGGAGGTTCGGGTATTGCGCCTTGAACTCGGGCGCGGAGGCGATCGGGTAATGCGGCTCGTGCGTCCAGACAGAAAGCAGGAACGGCTTCTTCGGATCACGATGCTGTTTGAGCCATGCAATCGCCTCCTCGACGACAAACGGCGCGGAGTAACTGTCCACCTTGCCTATGGGCTTGCCGTTGCGAATGAAGTTGGTCGGAAAGGCGTGGCTCGGCGCGGCATTGTTCTGTGTGGCGAGCCACCAGTCGTAGCCATGGTCGATGGGTTGCGGCTGCTGCGGGTCATTGAAGAATCCGTTCAAGTGCCATTTGCCGACGTGGCACGTGGCGTAGCCGCGCTGCTTGAGCAGTGTGGCGATGGTGATTTCGCTCGAGCGCAGATGAATTTCGCCATTCTCGGGAATCCAGGTGAACACGCCGTTGCGATACGGCGTGCGTCCGGTGAGGATGGCTGAGCGCGACGGCGAACAAACTGCGCTGGCCGAATAACATTGTGTGAAACGCATCCCTTGCTTGGCGAAAGCGTCGAGGTTCGGCGTCTTGATGAGAGAATGTCCGTAGCTGCCAAGGTCGCCCCAGCCAAGATCGTCGGTGAGAAAAATGACGAAGTTCGGTTGCTTCTGCTCCTTCGCGTGAGCGAGCGATGGAGCAATCAACACTAACAGCGCGAGTCCGATTCGGCTGATAAGTTTAATTCGGTTCTTCATGTGCAGTTAAAAGACGTAGAGAAACTCGTTCGCGTTGAAAAGCGCGCGGCAGAAGATCGGCAGGCCCTGCTCGCGAATCAATTTTTCAGACGCGGCCAGTTCGGCCCGATGCGGTTCGCGTCCGAAAATCAATTGAAACGCGCGGCGAAGATGTGCTTTTGAGTCGTTGCCTGCCTCGCGTTCCAACCGCTCTGCCAGAAAGCCGGATTGTTGCAGAATGAACGCGCTGTTAAGCAGATTGAGTGACTGCAAGGGCGTGGTGGAACTGTTCCGGCGCGGCGCAATCTGGCCGCCGTCAGGACAATCGAACGCGCCGAAAGTATCGTCGAGTTGCATGCGCGGTTTCCACTGGTAAATGAGCCGACGAAATTCCTCCGGGCCAAACTCCTTTTTGGGCGTGTAAACTTTCACGTAATTATCGTTTGGCTCGAACAGATCAAAGCCGGGCCCGCCCATCTTGAGATCGAGTTTGCCGCTCGCCCAAAGAATGCTGTCGCGCAGCGGCTCGGCCTCCAGTCGGCGCGGCGGATAGCGCCAGAGCAGTTCGTTGCCCGCGTCTACTTGCTGCGCCTTCGCGTTGGGGCGGCTCGGTTGCCGGTAAGTCGCCGAAGTCACGATCAGCCGGTG
>CALJZV010000367.1 GCA_937983475.1 uncultured Verrucomicrobiales bacterium | reverse complement strand
AGCCAAACCATCACAGTGATCAAGGGTCTGCCGTGGGAGGCTCCGGAGGTTCCGGACAACGCGTTGCCCGACGGACAGACCGCCGACCGCGCCATCAAGGTGCTGGGCGAGATCAAGGACAAGCCTTTTTTCCTGGCGGTTGGTTTTCTGAAGCCCCATTTGCCGTTTGTCGCGCCCAAAAAATACTGGGACCTCTACAAGCCCGAAGAGATTGCCCTCGCGCCCAACCCATTTCCACCCAAGGACACGCCTGAATACGCGTTGACTTCTTGGGGTGAGCTTCGGGCTTACGTGGGGATACCAAACGAAGGGCCGTTGACGGATGCTCAGGCCCGCGAGGCTCTGCATGGCTATTACGCCACAACCAGCTATACCGACGCGCAAATCGGGAAAATTTTGAACGAATTGGAACGGTTGAAATTGCGCGACAAAACCATCGTCGTTGTCTGGGGCGATCACGGGTGGCAGTTGGGTGAGCACGGGCTGTGGTGCAAGCACACCAACTTCGAGGTGGCCACTCGCGCGCCGCTGCTCATCTCGGTGCCCGGCCAGAAAACCGTCGACAAAACCTCACCGGCCCTTGTGGAGTTTGTGGACATTTATCCGACGCTGGTGGAACTCTGCGGATTGCCTATGCCGTCCGGACTGGAGGGGACGAGCTTCAAGCCTTTGTTGGAAAATCCATCCAAGCCTTGGAAAAAAGCCGCGTTCAGCCAGTTTCCGCGCCCGGTCCCCCGCAAGGGCAAGGCGATGGGACACACCATGCGCACGGATCGCTACAGGTTCACCCAGTGGGCCATTCCCGAGGCCGACTTTGTGGAATATGAACTTTACGATCACCAGACCGACCCGCAGGAAAATATAAACCTTGCCAGGCAACCGCAATATGCGGCGTTGGTCAAAGAACTGTCCGTCCAGTTGAAAGCCGGCTGGCGCGAGGCCCGGCCCTGATTTTTCCGGTGTGAATGCGGCAAGCAGCAGGTGGAGCGGTGCCTCGATGTTCCGCTGCTAGTCGGTTGCCGGCTTGTCGGCTGATAGCTCGGTGGAACTGTTCTTGGGTTTGCGGCCGCGGCGAACTGTTTTGGCGGCCAGTTTTGGCGCTTTGGCCTTTGAAACGGTGATGGTATCTGATCGCAGGCCGCCTTGAAACGCAATCGCGTCGGCTTCGGCCAGATAAAGGTAACGCCCACAATTTCCGCAGACGTCCGCGTTGAGGCCTTGGATCAGACTGGTCACCACACCCACCGGCAGGGCAATCTGGCACCCTCGACACACGCTGTTTTGCACGAGGGCAACCCCTTTTTTGCCGCGCTTGAGGAACTTATCAAAGCGGTTGAGCATGGAGGTAGGGATTTGATTTCTCAGGGAATCCGCCTCGTCCTTGCGTTTGTTTGGCGATTGAAGTTCGAGGTCTTGAAGGGTCAACAGTAGGGATATGGTTGCTTTCACGGGAAATCCTTCTCATCTGCTGGGAGTATTAGCGAGTTTTGTTTGGGTTTATTTTGGATGTCCAAACTAAAAATGGGCCGAGAGTCTTTGGGGAGAGATTGATCAAGCCTGAAAATCCCGGTTTTAAAGGCAATTGTATCAAAAAAATGGGCGCTTCATTTGCTTGAGCGACAGGAAATTAAAACCGAAGTGCCGGTGCGATCAGGCGGGCGTCAATGAATTTGCGCTGGGAAATTGCGAAGCTGTGATACAGTGCTGCTCATTGAAAAAGAGCATACAGAAAAAATCACCCTCCATACCCCTGCAAGAAGGCCAGATTTGGGAGTTGAAGGAATCGAACCTTCGAATCGGAATCGTTGGAAAACGACTGGTTCACTACAAGCATTTCAAGCGGTTGGCCAAGCGGGCCAACACATCCATCGCCACCATACCCGTGCTGGAAAAATATCTTGAGGAAAATCGGGCTGTGCTGGTGACCAATGAATGATCGGTTTGGTCGGATTTTCCTCCGCAGTTATGGGCCGTGGGTGAGGATCTGTTCGGGGCTTTGAGGCTTTTTCAAGCTGCATGAATAGGGGGCTTGGGCTAGCGTCTGATGAAGAACCATGGCGTTTCATCCACCCAATCTGGAGCACTTGGGCCTGACTCGGCGCGAGTTTCTTTGCCGTTGCGGCATGGGCATGGGCACGTTGGGGCTGGCTGGGTTGTTGGGCAATTTGGGTGTTCTCAACGCCAAGGCAGCCGATGCCGGATCGGTTTCGCCGTTGACTCCAAAAGCGCCGCATTTTCCAGGGAAGGCCAAGCGCATCATTCATATTTTCGCCAATGGCGGCCCGTCGCACGTGGACACGTTCGATCCCAAGCCGGCGCTGGAAAAATACGCGGGCCAAATGCTGCCGATGGAAAACCTCCGCACCGAGCGCAAGACCGGCGCGGCCTTCCCGTCGCCGTTCAGATTTGAAAAGCGCGGCCAAAGCGGCCTGGAGGTGAGCGAACTGTTTCCCCACATGGCCGAAAATATTGACGACCTCTGCGTCATCCGGTCTGTCCATGCCGACGTGCCCAATCACGAGCCGTCCCTGCTGTTGATGAATTGCGGCGAGGCGCGGTTGGTGCGCCCGAGTTTGGGGTCGTGGGTCACTTACGGGCTGGGCAGCGAAAACCAGAACCTGCCCGGCTTCATCGCCATGTGCCCGGGCGGCTACCCCATTCAGGAATCCCAGAACTGGCAATCGGCATTTTTGCCCGGCGCCTTCCAGGGCACCTATATTGACACCCAGCACACCCGCATTGAGAAGCTCATTGAAAACATTGAGAGCCGCTTTGCCTCGCTTTCCGAGCAGCGCGCCCAGCTTGATTTGCTCCGGCAGATCAACGAGCGCCATGCCAGAGCCCGCCAGAACGATGCGCATCTCGAGGCCCGCATCCATTCCTTCGAGCTGGCCTACCGCATGCAGATGGATGCCACCGATGCTTTTGACATCACCCGCGAGCCGGAGCATGTGCGCAACCTTTACGGCGAGGGGGTGCAGGCGCGTCAATTGCTCATTGCCCGGCGGTTGCTGGAACGGGGTGTGCGGTTTGTTCAGGTTTGGCACGGCGCTGGACAGCCGTGGGACAGCCACGATGACCTGGTGGACAATCATCGGAACCTGGCGCGCGAATGCGACCAGGCCATCGGCGCGCTGATCAGGGATTTGAAGCAACGGGGCATGCTGGACGACACGCTGGTGATCTGGGGCGGCGAGTTTGGCCGCACCCCAACCGTCGAACTGCCCACGCCGGGCGCCAACGCGGGAAAAATCAACGGACGCGACCACAACCACCATGGGTTCACCATGTGGCTGGCCGGCGGCGGCGTCAAAGGCGGCATCGCCCACGGCGCGACGGATGAATTCGGTTTCAAAGCAGTGGAAAACAAGGTTCATATTCACGATCTGCATGCCACCATTTTGCACTTGCTTGGGTTCGACCATGAGAAGCTCACTTTCCGGCACGCGGGCCGCGACTTTCGGCTGACCGACGTTCATGGCCATGTGGTGAAGGAGATTCTGGCCTAGCCTATTTGCGGTTTCATTTTCGTGTTGGCCGTCCGTTTTGGAACATTTTCCACTGGGCAATACAGCCTTTGCCCCAGAGCAAAGTCATCCTTCCGCTGTGGGGCGGAAAAGCCCGACCTTGAGTTGCGTTCAGCACTTCGGGACTTAGTTTGTGGCATGAAGACCTTGTTGAAATTTTTTGGATTAATGACGGTGGGCATGATGGTGCATGGCGCTTGGGGAGTGGAACCCGGTGTCCCGGCTTCACCGGCCAATACGGATGGGGCATTGACGCCACGAATCCGCCAGTATCTGGAAATGCTCAAGGACACTGAATCCTTATCGCAGGTGTCACCGGAGGAGGAGGCGCAACATCAGCTACGCGTGCGCCGGTTGATTGAACTGGAGGCGTCGTCCATACAGCCGGCAGCGGGCGTGGTAATACATGAGTTTGCCGGGGCTGAGCGGCCTGCTGCGCAATTGAGCAATGTTGATCCCGCCATGGACGCACTGATTGAGGCCATTGAGCAACTACAGATGGAAGTGCGCGAATTAAACCTGTTAATCCGCCGCGCCCAGCATCCGGCAAATGGCAACGATGAGCCGTCAACTCCGCAGGATAATCCGTCCGAAACTCTCGAAACATGGCGGTTGACTCCGTTGCGGTAGATGGGGCGCTGCGCGCCTCGTAAATCCCCGCAGTCGAGCTCTAACACGCCAGTGAGGGAGCGTTTAGCCAGTGCAGTGCGGGGCGTGTCTCTGCTGCCTCGTCTCGTTCTGGCTTCAACCGTTTCCTCGGAAACACACCCGTACAGGATTCTCAAGCAGCGGTTTTTCGCCACCTTTCACCTTGTTTTTCCAAAACAGGGGTTGACACCCTTGTTTTTTTTGCTCTTATTACCGTCCCTTTTGAGGGGAAATTTATGTACGCAGTTTTAGAAACCGGCAGCAAACAATACCGTGTCACCGCCGGAGACACCTTGGAAATTGAACGCCTACCCGTCGAGGCAGGTCAACCCTTTACCTTTGATCGTGTTCTGATGGTCAACGACGAAGGCAAAGTCACCGTTGGCGCGCCCACGGTTGCCGGAGCAGGGGTTGTCGCCGATGTTGTGGAACATAAGCGCGGCAAGAAAGTCGTCGCCTTCAAAATGAAGCGCCGCAAGGGTTATCACCGCAAAGTCGGCCATCGCCAGGAATTGACGGTGGTGAAAATCAAGGAAATCAAACTTTAAAATTTTATTACACATAAAAAAGGACATGGCAGCGTTAGTAACGGCCGTAAAAGCGTCAGCAAACGGCTCGGTGTGAAGCGATACGGCGGCCAGCTTGTCACCGCAGGCAGCATTCTT
>CALJZV010000366.1 GCA_937983475.1 uncultured Verrucomicrobiales bacterium | reverse complement strand
AAGTCCAGAGCGTAGGTGTTGTGCTCCTCAATTCCCGTGCCCACGGTAAAAACAAAAAAAAAAAAAATGATGTCCTGCGGCGGAAAGCCGACCTTGTTCACCAGCAAATGATAACTGCGCCGGCAGACATCGATGCGCCTCTCAATCGAATCGGCCTGGCCTTTCTCGTCAAACGCCATCACCACCACGGCTGCGCCGTAGCGGCGCACCAGTCTCGCGTGCTCCAGAAAAGTCGCCTCGCCTTCCTTGAGGGAAATGGAATTGACAATGCCCTTGCCCTGGAGGCAGCGCAAGCCAGCCTCCAGCACCGACCACTTGGACGAATCCACCATGATCGGCACTCGGGCAATGTCCGGCTCTGATGCAATGAGATTAAGGAACCGCGTCATGGCTGCTACATCGTCAAGCATCCCCTCGTCCATGCAGACGTCCACCACCTGCGCGCCGTTCTCCACCTGCTGCTTGGCAATGGCCAGCGCCGGCTCGTATTGGCCGTCGAGAATAAGCTTCTTGAACTTGGGCGACCCGGCGACGTTGGTGCGCTCGCCGATGTTGATGAAGTTGGTCTGCGCGGTCTGCGTGAACGCCTCCATGCCGCTCAACCGCAAGTGCGGCTCGATGATCGGCACCTTGCGGGGCGGCAACCCTCGCACCGCGTCGGCAATGGCCTGGATGTGCTGGGGCGTGGTGCCGCAGCAGCCGCCGACAATGTTCAGCCAGCCTTTCTCGGCCCACTCGCGGATTTGCGGCGCGAGCGTCTCGGGCGTCTCTGGAAAGCCCGTGGGCGAAAGCGGGTCGGGCAGCCCGGCATTGGGGTAAACGCACACATGCGTGCCGGCAATGCGGGAAATTTCCTCCACGTAGGGGCGCATCAGGTCGGGGCCGAGCGCGCAATTGAAGCCAATGGTCAGCGGCGCGGCGTGCGCCACCGAATTCCAAAACGCCTCCACTGTCTGGCCGCTCAACGTCCGCCCCGCGCGGTCGGTGATGGTGCCTGAAATCATGATCGGCGGACGCGCCGTGCCTTCGGGAAAACGCGCCTCGAACACGTCTTGGATGGCAAACAGGGCCGCCTTGGCGTTGAGGGTGTCGAAGATGGTCTCCACCAGCAGCAGGTCCACGCTGCCGTCCAGGAGGGCCTCCACCTGTTCCCGGTAGGCCGTGCAAAGCTGCTCAAAATTCACCGAGCGGAACCCCGGGTCGTTGACGTCGGGCGACAGCGAGCAGGTGACCGGCATCGGCCCGATGGCGCCCGCGACGAATCTGGGCTGGCCGGTTTGGGCGCTGACTTCGTCGGCGGCCTTTCGGGCCACGCGGGCGGCGGCCAGGTTCAATTCGCGCGCCAGTTCGCGCAGGGCCGGATCCTGGATGACTTCATCGAAGTAAGCCTGGTCCTTGCGGCCGGTCGGGTGCTTGAAGAAGAAATCGTGCTGGCCGATGGTCGTTGCCGAAAAGGTGTTGGTCTCGATGATGTCCGCGCCCGACAGCAGATAATCGCGGTGAATTTCCTCAATGATCTGGGGCTGGGTAAGCTGGAGCAACTCGTTGTTGCCCTTGAGGTCCTTGCCCTTCCAGTCCCGGAACCGCTCGCCGCGAAACGCCGCCTCATCCAGTTTGTAGCGCTGGATGACTGTGCCCATCGCCCCGTCAATCACGACGATGCGCTCCTGCAAAAGACGCTTCAAGGACTCTGCCGCCGCTTTTTTGGTGTTCACTGTCATGCTGGCCAGATTTTTAATTGCCCGTAATGTGGGGCGGCAAAGTCGATAAATCAAGCCATCTTGATATGTAGATATGTTATTAAAGGTCCGCTTGACCGCGACCGTGTCTGCCGAAAGAATCCGCCCCGGTGAGAATCAAGCATTTAATCGAGAGGGAACTTCGAGTGGCGGCTCGAATGCGAGATTTAAGGAAGGAGCGCTTGAAACTCTCATTTTGGGCTCTGGTTCTGTTCCTCTTGTTCAGCCTTATTGCGACACTCACTGGCTGGAATGAGATCAGCCTGTGGCTATTCAAAATTCTTTTGTCGATTGGATGCTTCCTGGCCGTGGTTAAAACATTCCAAATGACAGCGGATTTGTTTACCGAAGATCGCAGGAACGGCACGCTTGGGTTTCTTTTTCTCGCGGGATTAAGGCCAATGGAATTGTTTGTGGGCAAGCTGGGTGGCAAGGCCCTGATTGTCGTTTACGAAATTCTGGCACTGGCGCCTTTCTTTGCCGTTTCATTTGTTACTGGCGGAGTGAGCGAGATGCTGTTTACGGGAGGGATAGCCTTTTTGATCACGCTCTTTTTGTTTACGCTTTCCATCAGCACTCTGAGTTCCGTGCTAACCGATGACGCGGCGGCTGCACAGGCTTTGGCTTATGGGCTGGGGGGGATTTTTTGCCTGCTTCCTTTTGGAATGCATCAAATTTTTGAGGTGATGTCAGAGGGCACCCGCATGGACGCGGTCTTGCTGTTCAGCCCGGTATAT
The DNA here is from genome assembly GCA_937983475.1 of uncultured Verrucomicrobiales bacterium. GTDB lineage: Bacteria > Verrucomicrobiota > Verrucomicrobiia > Limisphaerales > JACDHS01 > CALJZV01. Next base: position 1,148 of record CALJZV010000366.1, on the reverse strand, counting down.
GGGGGGTGGCTGATCTTTAACGACCGGTTATCGACTTCGGCTCTTGATTTTTGGGCCAATTGCTTGATCTCGCTTTTGTATGTGTTTTTGATCTTCCTCGCTGCAGGACGTGCGCTTGCACTCGTTTGGAAAAGAGAGGTATTCGCGGAGGATCTTCCTGCCTGGCAAAATAAGTTCAACCAATGGCTTCACGGTTCGATTGCTTGGCGCGGCAGAATTTGGAAGGAATGGTCGGAGAAGAATCCCTATGTCTGGCTGGCGGCATCGGATCGTCAGCCCGTCAGGCTCTGTTGGATTGTCACGGTGGTGGTTTTGTCTTTGTGGATGGGTGGGCTCTTCTTTTGGCCTAAAGGATGGATTACCACGATGAATTGCTACGTGACTGCCATGCTGCTGAATTGCATGGCAGGATTGATTTTTACCTACTCTGCCGCAAAACGGCTTGCCATCGATCGCCGAAGCGGCGCGTTGGAACTGTTTCTTACTTCGCCAGTGTCAGTGGATCAAATCGTTGAGGGTCAGCGGCAGGCTCTAAAGGACCAATTCAAGCCTGTCTTTGTCGCGTTGGGCTGTGTCAACGGCTTGTTGCTGGTAGCAGGGCTTTTGTCGCGTGAGTGGAATTGGAAAATGTTGGTGTCCTACTTGCTCGTCTGGGGCATGGTGATCATGACCGCCTGTTTTTACCTCTGGACGAGGCCCTCCAGAGCCATGTGGGTCGGACTGAACAGCGCCCGGCCTTCCTATGCCGTGCTTGGGCCATTGATGCAGATTTCATGGTTGCCCCTTTATGTGCTGTGGAGTTTTTCGCGCTATACTTCTTTATCGGCAATCTGGCAGATTGGCTTTCCATATGGGACAACCGCCGAATTGGTTATCGTTTCGTTTGTTTTTCTCGTTTACTACATAATTATCGCGATTACAGCAGATGGGGGAGACACAACACTGGACACATTGAAAAATGAGTTCCGCTCCGTTGTAGAAGAGCCAGTGCCTGAGCCTTCCGATAAAAGGTTTAAGTGGTGGATCGGTGAAGGGCGCTTCTCCCGAGCATCCGACCCTGGAAGATTCAAATAAATCGCTTAACCCCCAGCCGGTGCGCCTCCTTTAAAAAATTCCTTTTCCCTTTCCTAAATGACCGGTATCTCACA
>CALJZV010000365.1 GCA_937983475.1 uncultured Verrucomicrobiales bacterium | reverse complement strand
GAAATGAAAAAGGTGCGGGAACAAATTCGAGCGGAATTGACACTCGAACAGCAGAAGCAGTTTGAAGAGTCGCTCAAGCCCAAACCGCCCCGCAAAGAGGACAAGCCCGACGAATTTCGCCGCTTGCCTCGGGAACCGCGACGCGATCCGGGCGAACCGGCTCCGCCACCGCCCCGGCCTTAACAAATATTAGGGAGTGGTGTTACACGCCTCCGAGGGGCTTTTAGGAAATTAAAACCCGACTCGTCTTAGCACTTGCGATTGCACGACCCGAGTTTTTTCAACTGGTCACAGGAGGCGGTGATTTGCAACCGCTGCGTCTTGATGGAAAAGCCGAGCTTGTGGCTGATTTCGTCCTCAATCCGCGCAATTTTGTCACTCTCAAATTCCACGATTTTTTCACAATCATTGCAGATGATGTGATTGTGGTTGGGATGGTCTGCGTAATTGGGGTCGTAAAATTTGTAGTCCTTGCCGAAGTCCATTTCCCGGACCATGCCGCTTTCGGTCAGGAGGGGCAACGTGCGATACACGGTGGCGCGGGAGACCGATTTGTCCCGCTGGCGGGACCACTCCAGGAGTTGTTCGGCGGTGAAGTGCTCCTCCGTGCTGAAGACGGTGTCAATGATGGCGCGCCGCTGCGCGGTCATGCGCAGTTTTTTCTTGTCCAGAAAATCGAGAAACCTCTGTTTAGCGGCTTCTTTCTCGGGCGATACCATGGCCCTAGACTATATTTCGTGGGAGCTCCAAGTCAAACCGCCACTTCTTCATCAAACCGCTTTTGCTTGATAAGATCCTTCTGCTCTGGAGGGCAGAGTCCACTTCGGCTATAATAAAGCCATGATCACCATTGCCCAATGCCTGAATCTGGGGGAAGCCCAGCAATTGAAAACCCGACTGGAAGCCGAGGGCATCTCAGCCTTTATTCCCGATGAAATGAGCGCCGGGGTTGCGCCGCATCATTTCCTGACCACCAGCGGGGTGCGGCTACAGGTGGACGAAAAGGATGCTGAGGCTGCCCGGGAACTGATCTCGGACGTCAAGGCCACGGAGCCCGAAAAGGCTCCATAAGCCCGTGGCGGCAGTTTCCAGCCAGGTGACCGGGATTTGCCCTTGTCAGTGCTGGCACCCGGAATTAGATTGCGACCGTGCGGAAAAAAAAGGCGCTCTCCAACCATGATTTCCTGACCCGTTTGCGGGAATATTTACCCATGGCTGCGGGCATTTGGGAGGCTGATTCGAAGGGCAATCCTGTGGGAGACGGTTTTTCAGCGACATTGCAGGAGAATACGTTTTTCCATTTTGACGCAGAAGCCGTTCAGGCTCTCAGCCACGCCATTGAAGAACTGGCCTTGGAGGAAGCCAGCGGAAGTCTTGCGGCGGCGATTCAGCATTTTTCGGATTTTGACCAGTTTCGGGAACGCTTCTGGCAACTGGGTGCCACCTTGGAAAAGGTGCAGGTTTTTGGCAGGGGCCAGCCCCCGCGCCGTCACGGCCATGCCAGCTTCATCAAGGCTTCTGACTCACTGGGCGCCTTTTGGATTGTCCTGTTTCAGGGACGCCACAGCCAGGTTCTTTTGTGCTGTCGCCAGACCAATGCCGCCCGGCTCATTGAAGAGCGTCGGTATGCAGGCTTTTACTCGCTTGAACCCAACGTGGTCGAGGAAGCTAAACAGCAACTGCTAAAAATGGCCAAGGGCCACCTTGCGGACCTCCCCATGTTTTCCCGCGTCGAGCGCATGGATCAGGCCGGCAAGGAACTTGCAAAATTGTTGGGGCGTCATCAGCGAACCCTTTCCAGCGGTTTAGAGAAATTAAAAGTGGGTTCCGGCCAGTATCACGCTGTGGATTTTTTGTCCGATCTGGACAACACGCTCAATGAATTAAGCCAATGGAAACACCGCCTGCCGGGGTTGATTTCCGGGCCAAACCCATGATTGAACTCTTTCAATTTCCCTGGAGCCCATACTGTCTGATGCAGCGCCGGATTCTGGAGTATTCAGGCGCTCGGTTTAAAATCATCAACATCCCGCCCTCGGACCGGTCCTTGGTTTGGCACCTGACCCGGCAGCGGTATTACGGCGTGCCGATCCTGCGCGACGGCAAGCAGGTGCTGTTTGAACTGGATGATGATTCGCAGGTCCTTGCAAAGTATCTGGACCAGAAATTTTCGCTCGGTTTGTTTCCCCAGCCCTGGCGCGGCATTCAGTCCATTCTTTGGCGTTACATTGAGCACGAGGTGGAGGACGTCTGCTTCCGGTTAAACGACAGTCACTGGAAGGAGTTTGTCTCCAAAAAAGAGCAGCTCCAGTATTTGCGCCACAAGGAGCGCAAATTTGGCCGCGGCTGCCTGGACGCTTGGGCGGAGCAGCGACCCGCGTTGCTTGCTGAGCTGGAACGCCGCCTGATTCCCTTTGAGCAAATGCTCGTCACGCGCCCCTATCTGCTCGATGACCAGCCCCGGTTTGTGGACTTTGACCTCTACGGCATGCTGGCCAATTATCTGTTCACCGGCCATTACCAAATGCCCGAGGCCCATACCGGCCTGGCGCACTGGTTTGACCGCATGTCCACTCTCAAACTGACACGCACCCGTGAAAAACTACGTTCTTGATACCAACGTCCTTCTCCACGACCCGAACTCGCTGCTCAAATTCGCCGACAACAATGTCCACATCCCCATCGAGGTCATTGAGGAAATAGACCGCTTCAAACGCGAATCCAGTGAGCTGGGCCAGAACGCCCGGGCTGTTTCCCGCACACTCGACTCCCTTCGCGGCAAGGGCAAACTGAGCAAAGGCGTCAAACTGCCCGGTGGCGGCAAGCTCCGCATTCTCTTTCAGGACAAAAAAAGCAGTGACGCCTCCGTCATCGGCGACAACACTGTGGACAGCCGCATTGTGGCACTGGCGCTCGCCCTACAGAAATCCACGCCCCGAACGCCAACCATCCTCGTCACCAAGGACATCAACCTGCGCATCAAGGCCGACGCGCTGGGACTGGAAGCCGAGGATTACGAGAGCGACCGCGTCTCCTTGAAGGATCTTTACAGCGGCCTGCTGGAAATCCAAGCGACCCCCGAGAAGATCGCCCTCCTTCGCAAGGATGGCGAACTCGAGCTGGACGGCGGCAAATCCTATCATCCCAATGAATATTGCTCTCTGGCCGACAGCACCAATCCCAAGCGCACCGTTCTGACCAAGGTGGATCATTCGGGCAAAAAACTTGTGCCTATTCTCGACTGCCGAGAGGGCGTCTGGGGCATTCGCCCGCGCAACCGCGAGCAGCATTTTGCGCTTGATGCTCTGCTGGATGAGCGCGTCAAGCTGGTCACGCTCATGGGCAAGGCCGGCACTGGCAAGACCCTGCTTGCCATGGCGGCCGGTCTGAAACGCACCGTCGTGGACCGCGAATACCGCCGCCTGATTGTCGCCCGCCCCACCATTTCCATGGGCAAGGAACTGGGCTTCTTGCCCGGTTCGCTCGAGGAAAAACTCGCGCCCTGGATGCAGCCCATTCACGACGCGCTGGAACTGTTGAGCGATTTGAACATGGGCCAGGAGCACCGCCGCAGCGCCGACCTGATGCGCTCGGGGCACATCGTCGTCGAGGCCCTCAGCTACATTCGCGGGCGCAGCATCGCCAACCAGTTCATGATCATTGACGAGGCGCAAAACCTCACCCCGCTCGAGGTCAAGACCATCATCACCCGGGTCGGGCATGGCACCAAAATTGTGTTCACCGGCGACCCCTACCAGATTGACAATCCCTACGTGGATTCCTCGTCCAACGGCTTCAACTACATTGTCAGCCGCTTCCGGGAATATCCCATTGCCGCGCACATCGAGATGCAAAAAGGCGAGCGCTCCGAATTGGCCGAACTGGCCGCCAACGTGCTTTGACGAGCGATAGCAGTGAAGAGCCGCCGTGCCCGAACCTCGACGGGCAGGCGAGGACGGCACCTTAGCTTCGCGAAATGTAAAGGGAGCTTGTCCGGATAAAATTCAACCCGGCGGCTCTGAAGGTTTCTTTTTCAGGAAATCCGGATGCCTGCGTTCATGTACCAATCCCAGGAAGTAAATCGTGTCTCCTTCAACCTGGTAATAAATGTAAAACGGAAACGGCTTTGCGCGGCGGCAAGGAAAGCCATGGGGTCCCACATGGTCGCCGCCTTTCCACCGGATCACTTCGCGAACCACGCCGGCCACGCGCTCATGAAAATCTCCTGAAAGACGTTCGGAAATCTCGGCAACTTTGTTTCTTCCCGGAGCAAATCCTCTTTAAAACTTCTGCTGAAGACCGCTTTCACGGGTTCGTCCCGAAGACTTCCTTGAAGGTCAAACCTGAATCCTTGCCGGAAAGCAACGTATTCAATCTGCGAGTCAGATCAGCTTTGATCGCCGCATCCGTGCGAGGATCATCCTCCAAACTTTGCACCAGCAGTTTCGCCAATTCAGCCCGCTCGGAAGGCATTAGCGAGAGCGCTTCTTCGGCCACGGCAAGATTCATCAGAGGCATGGGAGTAAAATACCTTTCATGAACGGCGGAGCAAGCGAACTTTTCCAGATGGGAACGGCGACGGGCGCGCACAAACGGACGGCACTTTGACTTCGCGAAAATGTAAAGCGGGCTTTGGTAATAGATGGTATTTGGCGAGCGTCTTTTCAAAGCGGTGGATTTGCTTGTCGCGCATGCGCTGCTTCATTCGCGTATGCTTCAAACGATTTCATTGTGGAATTCAGAAGTTTTCCAAGTTCAGATTGAAACCATTCCCAAGCGCCCACTGCATGATTAGTTTCATCGTCCGTTATGTGAAAATCCGCTGCGGTTTTTGGGTGCATTAGACGATCACGAATACCTATGACCGTGTTGAAACTTCGCCGACCTGGAGAATTATTGCGGTTTGGCAACTCAAAATCCGTTCGGAAAGCTCTTGCATAAATGTTGATTGTGAATCGAAAATTTTCTCCGAAGTCCTTTCGCTCCTCCCCTTTTAGTTTTTTAACTTCTCCTTCCGTGAACTCAACTTTCGTCACCACCGCCGTTTCGAGTGCTATCTGTTTCATGCGGTGCAAAACGCCTTCCACGTGTGCACCAAAGGTCCTGATTCCAGTTCTTCGTACAAATTGATCATCAGGTGAATTGAGAAGATCGATACCAAGACGCCACATATCTGAAGCCGAAATCTTGTTGAGTTCTATGAACTCCTCTAACATTTTGATGACAGGATGTTTGGTAATATTTTTCATTCCGAAATCCTAATCCTCTTATTGTAATGTAAAGTCCTGTTTCAGCCGGCAGGTTCTTTCGTTCTTCCCTCGCTTTTTTGAGGATTTTCGCCTGGAACGCTAAATCCTCCAAACGACCGGAATCTTCATTCACGTATTATACAATGATAAT
>CALJZV010000364.1 GCA_937983475.1 uncultured Verrucomicrobiales bacterium | reverse complement strand
ACCAAATTCGCGGTCGTTTTTCTGGAAACACAGCCTGCCCTCCATTCGACTGCTGAAAACTTGAACCGGCAATTTGTGACTCTGGGGCAAGGCTTTTGGGCGAGCAGCGGAAAAATCAACGGCGTCCGATCGATTGACGCGCTGAAATTCCTTTTGACAAATCCGACCAACCAATCCTCAGACCCGCTCATTATCGGAAAACCCGGTCGTTCCCTTGCAATTCCATTGAGCTCCGCCGAATGGCTGAGCAAACGCCTTCCCGCGACTGGGTCGACTTCGATCTTGCCGTCTTTCGGAAATCAGACCCTGAACGAGTCCACTGGCCAAACTTCACCGCTATTGCCCTTGGACAAAAAGGGGCGCTTTGCAAATGCTCTTCTTGGCCAAGTCATCGCATTGTCATTAAACGTGAGGTTGCAGGAGGGTTTCACCCAATTCGGCCTCTCACTCGAACTCTGCACGCAAAAATCGTTATCCGGCCCCGACAAGCTCATTGGCACCGATGACGATGAACTCGATTTGGCCGGTCCCGACAGGGTCGTCAATTCAGGCGACGAGAAACGTCGTTACACCTTTTCACCGGTGATATTCGATGCCTTGTGTGATCTCCACCTGCCGCACGACATTGCCGGCCTTTTGGAACTCGCCAATTGCGCATTAGCTGCGGAAGCCACCGGCCACGCAAGTCTTGCCGATATTCACGCAGCGGTTGAAACGGCAAACAGCGCATTCGCTGAGGGACGTTTCTGCGTTCCCTGTAATTAAAGGCGTTTGCGCTCCTCGGAATTCATATCGCCACAGGGATTACTCACGCCCTGGCCACCAGTTGCCGCAGCACGAACGGCAGGATTCCGCCATGCTGGTAGTAGTCAATCTCAATGGGCGTGTCGATGCGGCAGGTGACCGGCACCGTTTCGCTCTGGCCGTTGGCGCGGGTGATGCGCAGGGTCAAATCCTGCTGCGGCTTCAAGTCCGGCCCAAGGCCCACGATGTCGTAGGTTTCGGTGCCATCAAGCTTGAGGGTCTGCGGCGAAGTGCCTTCCTTGAATTGCAGCGGCAGCACGCCCATGCCAACCAGGTTGGAGCGATGAATGCGCTCGAAGCTCTGCGCCACCACAGCCTTGACGCCCAGCAAACGCGTGCCCTTGGCCGCCCAATCTCGGGAGCTGCCCGTGCCGTATTCCTGCCCGGCAAGCACCACCAGAGGCGTTTTGGCCTCGGCATACTTCATGGCGGCGTCGAAGATGCTCATCTGCTCGCCCGAAGGCTGATGCTTGGTCACGCCGCCCTCAACGCCGGGAACCATGAGGTTCTTGATGCGCACATTGGCGAAGGTGCCGCGCGTCATCACGCGGTCGTTGCCACGGCGCGAGCCATAGCTGTTGAAGTCCACGAAGTTGACGCCCTCATCAATGAGGTATTTTCCCGCGGGCGAATTTTTCTTGATGCTGCCCGCCGGTGAAATGTGGTCGGTGGTGACGCTGTCGCCAAAGATGCCCAAAGGCCGCGCGCCGCGAATTTCCGCGATCTGGCCCGGCTCCATGCCGAAATCCACAAAGAACGGCGGCTCCTGGATGTAGGTGCTCTTTGCGTCCCACTGGTACACGTTGCCGGTGCTGGAGGGAATTTCGTTCCATTTGGGATTCTGCTTCTCGAAGTCCCGGTAGAGCGATTGGAACACCTCGGGCTTGAGCGCGGATTGCATGAAGTCGCGAACCTCCTTCAGGGTCGGCCAGATGTCCTTCAGGAACACATCCTTGCCATCCTTGCCCTTGCCGATCGGTTCTTTGGCCATGTCAATGTTCACGCGGCCAGCCAGCGCAAAGGCAACCACCAGCGGCGGTGACATGAGGAAGTTGGCCTTGATGTTCTGGTGAATGCGCGCCTCAAAGTTGCGGTTGCCCGAAAGCACGGCTGAAGCAACCACGTCGTTCTTGGTCACGGCGTCCTCAATCGGCGCGGCCAGCGGGCCGGAATTGCCGATGCACGTGGTGCAGCCGTAGCCGACGAGGTTGAAGCCGACCTGGTCCAGATAAGGCTGCAGGCCGGTCTTTTCCAGATAATCGCTGACGACGCGGGAGCCCGGGGCCAGCGAAGATTTCACCAGCGCATTGGGCTTGAGGCCGCGTTCGACGGCTTTTTTCGCCACAAGGCCCGCGGCCAGCATGACCGACGGGTTGCTGGTGTTGGTGCAGGAGGTGATGGCCGCGATCAGCACGCTTCCGTTTTTAATTTCCCCATGGCAAACCACTTCCCGCGCCTGGACCGGATCGGGCGTCGGACGATTGTTGGCCATTTCCAGTTCCGTGGTCGGGTTGGTGCCTTTCAGCAACGATTCCGCGGCGGAAACCGGCTCCTGGCTGCCGCCACCGGAATGAAGTTGGCCGCTGCTTTCCACCGAAAAGGCGCGGTCCAGATCGCCTGCGGATTTGCCGAAGCCCCCATCGGTCAGCGGTTTGACAAACACCTTGGTGAACTCCTCCTTCAGGCTGGCCAATTCAATGCGGTCCTGCGGCCGCTTTGGCCCGGCAACACTGGGAGTCACGTCCGCCAGGTTCAGTTCCAGATCCACCGAGTAATCCACCTGGCCTTTGCGCGGAATGCCAAACAACCCTTGGGCGCGGTAATAATTTTCATAAAGCTTGCAGTGCTCCTCGGAGCGGCCCGTCGCTCGCAGATAATTCACCGATTCCTCGTCAATGGGGAAGAAGCCGATCGTGGCGCCGTACTCGGGGGCCATGTTGGCGATGGTGGCGCGGTCCACCACGGGCAACGCGGCGGCGCCTTCGCCGTAAAATTCGACGAACTTGCCGACCACCTTGGCCTTGCGCAGCATCTGGGTGACATGCAGCGCCAGATCGGTCGCGGTCACGCCCTCCTGCAAACGCCCCGTCATGTGGACACCCACCACGTCAGGCGTGAGGAAATAAACGGGCTGGCCGAGCATGCCCGCCTCGGCTTCGATGCCGCCGACGCCCCAGCCCACAATGCCGATGCCATTGATCATCGTGGTGTGGGAATCGGTTCCAACCAGCGTGTCCGGATAATAAACCCCTTCCTTGTCGCTCAACACGCCCTTGGCGAGGTATTCAAGGTTCACCTGATGAACAATGCCGATGCCTGGCGGCACCACCTTGAAGGTGTCAAACGCCTGCATGCCCCACTTGAGAAACTGGTAGCGCTCGCGGTTGCGCTGGAACTCCATCTCCAGGTTGCGCTGCATCGCGTCGGGCGTTCCGGCAAAATCCACTTGCACGGAATGGTCCACGACCAGATCCACCGGCACCAGCGGCTCGATGATCTTGGAGTTCTTGCCCATGCGCGCCACCGCCGAGCGCATCGCCGCCAAATCCACCAGCAGTGGCACGCCCGTGAAGTCCTGCAACACGATGCGGGCAACCACGAAGGGAATTTCCTCCGTCCGGGACGCGGTGGGCTTCCAGGCAGCCAGGTCGCGCACGTTCTGTTCGCTCACGCGTTTGCCGTCGCAGTTGCGAAGGACCGATTCCAGCACCAGCCGGATGGACACCGGCAGGCGGGAAATGGCACCCAACCCGGCCTTTTCCAAGGCGGGCAGCGAGTAAAGGGAACCTTGCTTGCCGTTGCCGAGATCGAACTGTTTCAGTGAATCAAACGTGTTGTGCGTGTTCATAAAAAACCATCGTTGTTAAAGCCAAAAGCTCAAGCGGCGACGAAAATGCGGTTTGCCTGATTTTGTGTCAAGGGAAGGTAGCAAAAACGGGCGCAATTGAAGTGGCGGGCTCCAGCCATGTTAAGGCGCGGATTTCTTCCTCTCCCAGCGGGAGAGGATTGAGGTGAGGTAGAGCCTTGCTTGCCGGCAACACGGCGATTTCATTTTCAAATCGGCTTTCTCCCTTAACCCTGCCCTGTCCATGAACCGGGACACCTCCACTCGGTGCCCTACGGGCAAATGTACATGTGACCGCCACTTTTCATCACACCTTAGCAAAAACGGGCGGAAGCCTGACGCCTCCGCCCGTGAGTCAATTAAAAGTCCAAGATTACTTCAGCTTCGCCAGGGTGTCCTTGACCGCGTTGAAGTTGGGCAGGTCCTTGGGCGTCGGGGTTTGCTCGCTGTATTGAACGACGCCGTTCTTATCAATGACAAATGCGGCGCGAGCGGCCGTGGATCCAAAGCCCAGCAAATCATCGAGCAGCACGCCGTAATCCTTGGCGGTTTTCTTGTTCAGGTCGCTGGCCAGGGTGATGCCGATCTTCTCCTTCGACGCCCAGGCTTCCTGCGCGAACGGGCTGTCCACGCTCACGCCGATGACCTCGGCGCCGAGGTCCTTGTAGGCGTTGAGGCCGGCGGTGATGTCGCACATTTCCTGGGTGCAGACGCCGGTGAACGCCAGCGGGAAGAACAACAGCACGGTGTTCTTTTTGCCGAAGTTGTCGCTCAGCTTCACGTCGGCCACGCCGGACGCGCTTTTGGATTTGAGGGAGAAGTCAGGGGCTTTGCTGCCAACAGATATTGCCATAGTTTTTATTTTGTTGATGGTTTCGGTTAACGAATGGCTGGGTTTATAAAGGCCGACGCCGCGCCTGTCAAACGGGGGATTTTTCATCCACCACCTCCACCTCCGCAGCATAAGCTCAATCCCGACCGGCAGCTTCAGCCAGAAATGGAGGACTGAAACCAAAGCCGCAACTTTTCCCCAGCTCCGTCAGGAGCGGAATCGTTGTAGCCATAGTCCGCCCGAAAATATCAAGCTCCGTCAGGGGCGGAATATGCCGCTCCTGACGGAGCTTTGACCTTTACAGCGAAACCGATTCTACAACGATGCCGCCCCTGACGGGGCTTGGGATCGGCGCTTTGACAAGCTCCTTAAATCTTCATGGACGTCCAAACCGAGGTCATGCACAGTCTTGGTCATGGGTGACGGCAATCTTTCCTTGACGATGAATCCGGCGCGACAAACGCCTCTCCACTTGCGAACAGGTTGGCACTTGCCGGTAACCCGCGCTCCGAAATCAAACACCCTCTTTAACTTTGAGTTAAGCCATAAGGGCTAGGCCTCATGCGTCGTAAGGCTCAAATTCTAGTCTTTTTTGCCTTGGCGCTCTTTACTTTGGCCCTTGCGGTTTTGTTCACCGGTTCTTCTGAGAAGCACGTGACTGTGAGATATGTCGGACTTACCAACAATGAGAGTGGTCGATTTGCGCAGTTTGACATTTCAAATGCCGGCTACTCCGAGTTGTCGGTCATCTACTGGGTTTTTGAGCGACCGCAGCATACGAACATGTTCGATTTCAGGAGCTACGGTCATGAGAGCGAGCGCTATGTTCGCGTGTTGCCCGGAAAGACTGAGCGCCTAGCATTGCGAGACCCGCCTACCGACGAGCATTGGAGGGTGTTAATTGCCTATGAGGTGTTAGACACTCGCAATAGCATCATTGGCAGGATTCATCGAAATTTGAGTGGCAAGACATTGGAGCGGTTGCCAGTGTGGCTTCAGTCACCGACGACGCATGCTTCACCTAGCGATTGGATCGATTAGAGAGTTGTGGCCTCCTACGATGGTTCATCGGTCAAGGGTTAAGTTAATGGTTTCATCATTTTTGGGTGAAGGGCTTGAGGTCTCTATCCATCAGTCCTCAAACAACCAACCCGCGCAGCAAGAAGCGCATATGTAGCCTATTTTCGAAACGTCTCCGTGCGCGTTTGATTACAGCAAACACAACTCTGCCGGCTCACTCGTATTCCGTTCCCTAATCTGTCCCGTGCTCCGCGTCTCATTGCTCACTCTCCCTGCTCCACCTCCGCCAGCACCTCCTCGGCGTGCGGCTCGGGCTTGACCTGCGGCCAGATTTTTTGAATCCGCCCGTCCGGGCCGATGAGAAATGTCACGCGGTGCGTGCCCATGAACTTGCGCCCCATGAAGGTCTTCTGGCCCCAAACGCCATACGCCTCGACGATGTTGCGGTCCGTATCGGCCAGCAAGGGAAACGGCAGGCTGTGTTTTGCTGTGAATTTCTGGTGCGACGTCACCGAATCCGTGCTGACACCCAGCAAGACCACGCCGCGCCGCTTAAATTTCTCATAAGCATCGCGAAAGGCGCAGGCTTCCTTGGTGCAGCCGGGCGTGCTGTCTTTGGGATAAAAGAAGAGCACGACAGGACGGCCTTTGAAGTCGGCCAGCGCCACAGTGTGGCCGTCGGTGGTTTGCGCGGCAAACGAAGGCGCCTTGTCGCCTTCCTTCAGTTTGAGTGGAGGTGCTTTGGGCATAATAAAATTCAGTGCGTGAAAAATCATGGTTCCCTGGCCGCCGCGCTTGCCGGGCTGCTTCCCAACTGCCGCATGCCATCGAATAAATATAAGACGCCCGACAACGCGGTGAACCCGCCGGTGAACACCGTCAGCCACGGCAGAAAATCCTTGTCCCAGTGCAGCAGAATCCAGAGCACGGTGGCCATTTGCAGCACGGTGGCCACCTTTCCGGAAACGCGCGGACGCACGCGGATTTTCCCAAACGTGTAGTGAATGACCAGCAACCCGATGACCAGGATGACATCGCGCCCGAGAATGATGCCCGTCAGCCACAGGGGAAGGCGCTCAAAATGCGGGCGGTTGTCCAGACTGAGCAGGATAATGCCCGACACCAGCAGGATTTTGTCGGCCAGCGGGTCGAGGATGGTGCCCAGTTCACTGCGCTGATTGTATTTTCGCGCAATGTAACCGTCCAGGCCGTCGGTCAGCGCGGCGATGCCAAAGCACAACAACGCCGCCAGGCGATGCCATTCGTCGCCGGTGGTCGTGTAGTAAATCATCTGCACGATGAAAAACGGCACCACCAGGATACGGAACACAGTGATTTTGTTGGCTGTCGTCATCGCGATGGTTGCTTCGCACCACTCTCAACTTTTAGGAAAATATAGCAGCATGGCATCACTTTCCATTCACCCGACAATCATCCGGTAAATCAATCCCAGCAATCCGCCGCCCGCAACCACGGCAATGATGTTCGCCTTGAAGCGATAGATTCCGATGAAGGCCGCCGACGCCACGACGACAGCAAACCCATTCACCGGCTCGTTCGGCGGCAGGATCACTTCGCGCCCGAACCACACAGCCAGGTTCAAAATCACTCCCACCACCGCGGCCGTGACCGCCGAAAGCGCCGAGGTGAGCTTTTCATTTCCCCGCAACCGCTCGATGTGCGGCGCGCCGAGAAAAATCCACAGGAAACAAGGCACAAAGGTCACCCACGTCGTGATGGCCGCGCCCAGGGTTGCCGCCACCAGCGGCGGCAGTGCGCCGGGGTGGTTCCAACCGCCGAGGAAGCCGACAAATTGCAGCACCATGATGAGCGGGCCGGGCGTGGTTTCCGCCAGCCCCAAACCGTCAAGCATCTGACCCGCGCTGAGCCATTGAAAATGCTCCACCGCCCGCTGGGCCACGTAAGGCAGGACAGCGTAGGCGCCGCCAAAGGTCACCAAAGCCGCCTTGCTGAAAAAAATACCCTCGTGGAAAAGCGCATGATTTGTCCCAAGCCACAGGGCCAAGCCCAGAATCGGAACCCACCACAGCACCAGGCACACGACGGTCACCTTCACGGCGCGACCGAGCGAGGGCCGGGTATGTTCGCCCAAGGGTTCGTCATGGCCAGATTCGCCTGGAGAACCATGGCCGCTTTCCAGGGCAAATTTGTTCCGGAAGATTTTTCCCCCAAACAATCCGAAGAGCGCTGCGGCAAAAATGATCGCCGGAAACGGCACTTTGAAAAAATAAATCGCCACGAACGCCGCCAGCGCAAGACCCCACATGACTTCATTCCGCAGGGCTTTTTTGCCGATTCGCAACACCGCCGCCAGCACAATGGCCAGCACCGCCGGCTTCAGCCCAAGGAAAATGGACGCCACCCATGCCACATCGCCATAGGAGACATACACGTAACTCAGCGCCCACAGAATCAGCGCCGATGGCAGCACAAAGAGGGTTCCGGCGACGATGCCGCCGAGCGTCCCATGCAGCAGCCAGCCGATGTAAATGGCCAGTTGCTGCGCCTCCGGGCCAGGCAGCAGCATGCAGTAGTTGAGCGCGTGCAGAAAACGCGATTCACTGACCCACTTGCGGCGCTCGACCAGTTCCTCGTGCATGATGGCAATCTGCCCCGTTGGCCCGCCAAAACTGATAAAACCCAGCTTGAGCCAGAACCGAAAGGCCTGGGCGAACGTGGGTTTTCCGGGTGAACCGCTCATGGGTCGCGACGGTAAAAAACTTTGAACCCGAATGCCAGCGATTTGACTAAAGACCGGTTTTAATTATCCGCAAGATCGCTTTGGCGATGAAACTTCACAAGCTGAGATGCCCCAGAGCCAGCAGGCCGTAAAAAGTGTATTCGCAATCCAGGTGGGCCTCGTTCCAATGGCCGTAAAACGCGCCCTCATTTGTCCATAACGAATCCACATAATCCAAACAGGATTCTTTAATCGCCGAGAAGTCGCGCTCCAACCCAGAAAGCGCGTGCAGGGCCGTGGCCGTGGAAAGCAAATCCGGCACGGGCGCGCCGGGAGCCGCACAGAAGCCTCCTTGGGGATGCGCCCGCGCCAGAAGCCAGTCTCCAACAGCGGGATTCACGGGCATGGACAGGTTGCGCAGCACCGTGACTGCGGCCGCCGTGGCGTTGGTGGAGCCGCGCCTGGGCAGAGGATTGCCCTCGAACGTCTCATTGACCCAGGCGCCATCGGCCGCTTCCAAGTATTTGAGGGATTGAATTAATGCCAAAGGGTTGGGAACTGTTTGCCCCAAATCCTGATGTGCGCCCATTGCCAGAAATGCGCCGTAAGCCGTGCCTCTCAAGGCGCGGGGCGACGTCGCATAGCCGCCGTTTTGCGCCCTGAAGCTTTCAATCCGTGCCCCAAGCGATGAGACAAGCTCCGGTGAAATTGTCTCCGCGCAAACGGATGCCACGGCTGACCAGCATCGCGCCAGGCAGCACACGTGAACAAAGTCCAGGTCCTCGCCACCGCCAATGCATTCCAGATAGGCTTTTATTTTCCTCGAAGGCAACTCGGCTTGCAGGGCCGCAAGCGCGTCCATGGCAAACACGGTGTAATAGAGGTCGCTCTCCCCTGCCCTGTTTTGAAATCCGCCGTCTTCATTTTGCCGGGAATGCACAAAGTTTTTGATCAAGTCCGATGCCTCCCCAAGAACGCGGGGAGCCAACCGGGCAACCTGCAACATTTCCAGACGCAAACTCACGCCGGCATTGAGCAACAAAAAAGCCGCCTTGGAAAGGCGGCTTTGAATGGAATACTGGAAATTCGGATTATTTCCGGCGACGGCGAATGAAATACGCACCGGCCAAACCCAGTAAACCCAGCGCATAGGTGGAGGGCTCGGGCACCACTTCGACGCGCACGTTGTCAATCAGACCGAAAAGCAACGCGCGGCGATTGGCATCCGCCGAAACCGTCGCGTTGATATCCGACTGACCAAAAAAGATGTTAGAAGACAGGGTCAGGGAAGAGGCATCAACAATCGCAATGTCCACCCCACCAATGTTCCAGTTAATGAAATTGTTGGTTTTGGTGATGGTGACTTCATGCCAGCGCATCCCGGCGGCACCGATTCGGTTAGTCCCACTCTGCTGAGGGAATAAAGTCAATTGATCATTGGGAGCGGTGTTGCCACCGAGACCATTGTAGTAGGGGTTGGTGTCGTTGCGGGCATTTGCGTCACCGCCCGCGTAATAGGCACCAACATTGGTGTTGACCAACCCATTGGCGGTATAGGCTCGATAATCTCCAGTGGTGTCACCAGAACCACCATCGCCAGTGGCGCCAAACCAAACACCTGCTGCGGCATTTGTCATATTGGCGTGAACCGCGATATTACCCGTTGTTCCTATGCCCGCCGTCGTAAGATGAGTGGAACCGCTGCCGCCCGTTGCCAGTGGCCCGTTGAAGTTCATCCACATATCAAACCGAAGGATATAGTCTCCGGTAAAATTCTGACCCAAGGGGGAGACGCTGATGCCGCTGAAGGCCGCAGTCGGACCAAAATTCGCCTCCAGTTTCAGGCCGCGCGTAGTGCTCCCGGTTGAATTGGGCGCCGAAGGAATGCCAATCGTGCTGTAATCGAAGAAGAAAGTGGCAGCGTGGTTGCCGGATGCGCCTGCATTCACAATCCAATTCGCCGTAGTGTCTGAATCAAAGTTATCTGAAAATAAAACCTGGGCTTGAATCTGCGGCGCGGACAAGGCAGACACCGCAGCAACGATGGAGGCAAGGGTGAATCGTTTCATAAGGATGGACTTTGATAGCGATTTTTCCGGCGGTTCACAAGCCAAAATATCCCGGCACGACCCTACAAAAATCCCCTATCCTTAACAAACAAGTCGAACACGTTGCCGCCGTTTTACTTCCACACCCCAAGCGCCAGCAACTGCCGGGCTACCGTTCCGGCCCAATCCCGGTTGGCCACCGGGCTGGCCGGACTGGGATGCAATATCTGGCCGATTTGAACCAAACCTTTCCCAGAAAGGTTTCTCAGCCGTTCCGCCGCAAAATCCCCAACCCCCACGGCCCATTCGGGTTTTAAAACCTCCAAAGCACTCAATAAGTGAGCATCACACACCTTGAACAGCGCGGCCGCCTCGCGTGCGGTAAGCTGGGCGGGCGTGCGGTTGCGCCCGGATTCCTCCATGAACACAAGAGGACAGTAATTCAGAACGAAATGCTCCGAGAAAAATGAATCCGGCGTGCCATACCTCGAGGCGAAGAAATGCCACAAACGCCGTCCGCTGACCTCGGAGCGCGGGCAGGCAAAGCCCTGCACCGGACGCGCTGGATGCGCGTTCCTTGGTTGACGCACCGGCGCCTCAATTCCCATCCAGTCACGCACCGCTTTTATTTCGCCAAAAGGCACACCGGTCTGTGCCATGCCGAACGGGCCGGGATTCATTCCCAAAAAGACCACGCGCTTGAGGCTGTTGCCATAGCGCCGCAAATACTGCTCATGCGGTTCCCAGGCGTAGTCGAGCGGGTTGTAAACATGGGTGATGGGCGGCGCAAAGCGCAGTCGAGCCACTTGGCGCGACAACTCTTGCGCGGCCTCAATCAATTGGACTACAACGCACCGGGAGTTCATGCGCGGTTTTTTAATTTTCTATTGGCTAATTGAAAATGCTGGAGCACCCGGTAACGCCCCACTTGCTGACTTTGGGCGATGGCTTCGCTGATGTAATCCTTGGATTGAGTCACCGCGTCCGCCAGAGCCAATCCATGAGCCAGACCGGCCGCAACAGCGGCGGAATAGGTGCAGCCGGTGCCATGCGTGGAAACGCCTTTAACAAACGGCGCGCTCAACATCCACTCCTCGCGGCCGTCAAAAAGAATGTCCACCGCCTCACTCATGTCTCGAAGGTGCCCGCCCTTGAGCAGCACCGCGCACCCGAAGTCCGAATGAATCTTCCGGGCGGCGGCACGCAGGTCCTCCGGCTCGGACAATTTTTTTCCCACGAGAATCGCGGCCTCATCCAGATTGGGCGTCACCAATGCGGCCCGAGGCAGCAACAGATTCTTTAACGCGGACTCGGCCGACGGTTTGAGCAGGCTGGCTCCGCTGGTGGCCACCATCACCGGATCCACCACCAACGGCACCCGTTTATTTTCCTCAAAGACCCGGGCCACCGCGCGAATGATGTCCGCCGAAAACAGCATGCCAGTCTTGGCCGCGCGGGGCGGCAATTCGGTGAAAATTGCCTCCAGTTGCTGGCGCACAAACGCAGCCGTGGCCGGCAGCACCGCCGTAACGGTTCTGGGATTTTGGGCCGTCAGGCAAGTGATCGCGCTCGTCCCGTGAACCCCGAGCGCGGCGAAGGTTTTCAAGTCCGCCTGAATTCCCGCGCCACCGCCGCTGTCCGAACCGGCAACGGTCAATGCCACGGGCATGGATCGCACTTTGCGCATCTTGGAATGCAATTTGCGGACTGGACCGCCTTTCGGCAAGCCAAGCTTCCCTCTTTCACGCCGCGCCGTTTGGACTTAGATTCCGCCTATGACCAAAGATCAGGTCGCAGAAATTTTTACTGAAATTGGAACACTTCTTGAGTTGAAGGGCGAAAACCCGTTCAAGACCCGCGCCTACGAAAACGCCGCGCGAACGATTGAAGGCTTGAACGAGCCTTTGGACGTGCTGCTCGCCGATGGCCGTTTGGGGAAAATGAAAGGGATTGGCGCCAGCATTCTCGAGAAAATTGAGGAGCTGCTTTCCTCGGGGAAGCTGGCGTATTACGACGAACTCAAAGCCTCCGTGCCTGCGGGCCTGGTCGAAATGCTGTCCATCCCAGGCCTCGGCCCCAAAAAGATCATCGCCTTGAACAAAAAACTCGGCATCGAAACCCTCGAACAACTCGAAAAAGCCTGCAACGAAGGCAAGGTGGCCGAGTTGGACGGCTTCGGGGAAAAGACGCAGGCCAAAATCTGCGAGGGCATCCAGTTTCACCGCACTTACGCGACGCGCCATCTCTTGAGTGCGGCCCTGGCGGCGGCCGAACCGGTGCTGGAGTTGCTGCGCCAGCATCCCGAAGTGATCCGGTGCAGCACGGCAGGAAGCTTGAGGCGCTTCCGCGAAACCATTGGCGACATTGATTTTCTGGCCTCGTCCAAGAATCCCGCTACCGTGATTGATTTTTTCTGCAAGCAGGAAGGCGTGTTGAACGTGCTGGCCAAGGGCGACACCAAGGCCAGCGTTATACTGAGCGACGGCATTCAGGCGGACCTGCGAGTGGTCAGTGACGCGGAATTTCCATTTGCGCTGCTATATTTTACCGGAAGCAAGGAACACAACATCGTGCTGCGCCAGCGGGCCATTGCGCGCGGTCTTCGGCTCAACGAATACGGCCTGTTCCAGTCCAAGGAGGAAACGCGCGATCCCGAGCTGCTGGTCAAATGCAGCACCGAGGACGACATCTACAGCGAACTGGACCTCGCCCCGATTCCGCCCGAGCTTCGCGAAGACCAGGGCGAGTTTGATGCCGCCGAGAAAAACGACATTCCGCGCCTGTTGGAGTGGACCGACCTGAAGGGCTCCTTGCACAACCATTCCAACTGGAGCGATGGCCGGCACACATTGCAGGAAATCGCCGATTACGCCATTGAACTGGGCTGCGCCTACTGGGCCATCACCGATCATTCCCGGTCATCCTTTCAGGCCAACGGGCTGACTCCGGAACGGCTTCGCCAGCAATTGGAGGAAATTAAAGCGGTCAACCAGCGACTGGAGGACAAGGGCGAGTCGTTTCGCCTGCTGACGGGCACGGAGGTGGACATTCTGGCCGAGGGCAAGCTCGATTTTAACGACGATCTGCTGGCCGAACTGGAAGTCGTGGTCGCGAGCATTCACCACGGCTTTTCGCAGAATGAAAGCGAAACCACCAAGCGGCTGATTCGCGCCGCCGAAAACCCGTTTGTCCACATGCTGGGGCATTTGACCGGGCGCCTGCTGCTGGAGCGCGAGCCTTACAAGGTCAACCAGACGGCAGTGATTGATGCCTGCGCCGAAACGGGCACATGGATCGAACTCAACGCCAATCCGCTGCGCTTTGATATGGACTGGCGGCTGTGGCGCTACGCGAAGGACAAGGGTGTCAGATGCGTCATCAACTGCGATTCCCATCGGCATGAAAACGCCGGGTTTCTCCGGCTGGGCGCGGGCGTGGCGCGCAAGGGCTGGCTGACCAAAAAGGACGTCGTCAACACCCTGGCGATTTCCGCGCTGAGAAAAGAGCTTCAACACAAACGTCACAGCGTGACACAGGCTTCACATAAATGAACGAGGCTTGAAACAATTCGATTATTCCGGCAAGCAATGGCGTCAAAGCGCCGCGCATCAACCGCAAGATGACCCGAGCATTAACCATTGTTCACAGCGAAGTCTCCAACGGCTGGGGCGGACAGGAAATCCGTGTTTTCACAGAAATGAAAGCCTGCCGCGACCGGGGCCATCGCATGCTGCTGTGCGCGCCGGAGAACACCCAAATTTACCGCAAATGCTGCGACGAGGGTTTTCCGGTCTTTGCATTCACGGATGCCAGGCTCAAGTACCCATCGACTATTCTGCGCCTTAAAAAATTCTTCCAGCGCGAGCAGGTGGACGTGGTCAACACGCACAGTTCGCGTGACGGCTGGCTGGCGGGCATCGCCGCGCATCTGGCGGGCGTGCCGCTGCTGATTCGCTCACGGCACATTGAAGTCGATTACCCCAACCGCTTCCTCAGCCACATCGCCTTTCGCACGCTGCCGCATCACGTCATCACCACCAGCGAGAAAATTTCCAACCGCCTGATTCGCGAGCTTCATTTGCCCGCAAGAAAAGTCACCTGCATCGCCACGGGCATTGACCTGAGCCGGTTCAACCCCCAAATCCCGGGCCGGCTTCGCGAGGAATTGAACCTTGCCCCCGGCACGCTGATGGTGGGCATGGTGTCGGTCCTGCGAAGCTGGAAGGGCCACCGGTTTTTTCTCGGAGCCGCGAGGGAAATTCTCGACCAGCGGCAGGACGTTCATTTTGTCATTGCCGGCGAAGGGGACGGCCGGGCCGAAATCTCCGCGCTGATTCATGAGCTGGATTTGAAAGGCCATGTCACGCTCCTGGGCCATCGCGAGGATGTCCCCAACGTGCTGGCATCGCTGGACGTTCTGGTGCTGCCCTCAACCGCTCACGAAGGCATTCCGCAAATCATTTTGCAGGCGCAGGCCATGGGCAAAGCGGTCGTCGGCACCACCGTCGGCGGCATTCCCGAGGTGGTGCGCGACAACGAAACCGGCTTGCTCGCGCCGCCGCGCGATGGGGTTCTGCTCGCGGAAAAAATTGGCCAACTTTTGGAAAGCAAGGACTTGAGGACTCGGCTTGGCACCCAAGCCCTGGCCGTTGCGCAAGCCGACTACAGCCTCGAAGCCATGTGCCGTCGTTTGGACTGCGTGTATGAAAAGCGGCTTGGGGAATTCAGCCGCAGGAAGCGTTAAACCATTTTGCTGGACATTGGCGCGGTGCGGATTGTTTTCAGCATCGGCTCCAAAGCGGCTTTGACCTCGGCGGGCTGAATGTTTTGCAAGCAGGCCCGAACAACGCTCCAGTCACATTCCCGCTCGCCGGACTTCTGGCAGGGACAGGCCTTTTGCAACGTCATTTGTTGGTCGCTCCAAGGATGCCAACTGTCGGCATTGGTCGGCCCAAACAGGCAGACAACCGGGGTGCCCACGGCAGCCGCCATGTGCATAGGCGCGGTATCCACACCAAAAAACAAATCCGCCGCCTCAGACAAGGCGGCCACTTGTCCCAAAGTCGTCTGGCCGTTGAGAAACAGTGGCTGGCTGCGGCACAGGCCAAGAATCGCGCGCGTCCGGTCAAGCTCCTTTGGCGTCGTGCTGCTGGTGATGATGACCTTGGCGTTTTTCTCCAATTCCAGCCAGTCGATCACCTCGGCCATTTTTTGGTTGTCCCAGCACTTGAACAGCCATCGCGCCACCGGATGCACGTGGACAATGGTTTTGCCTGAGTAAGGAGCAATCAGATTCTTCGCCCACGCGCGGTCCGATTCGCTTGTGACCAGGCAAAGGCTTTTGTCCCGAGCCGGAATGCCGAGTTGCTTCAACAACCACAAGTGCCGCTCCACCTCGTGAATCGGCGGCGGCGGATTGGGAAACAAATGGGTGAACGCTAATCGTCGCCAGTTCAGCCGATTCCATGGCCCGGCAAAGGCCGTGCGCACGCGCGCGCCGGACAACAACGAGTAGGCCACCGGCCGGTCCCCGGAGGTGAAATCAACCGTCAAATCAAACCGCATTTGCCGCAGCTTCCGGAAAAATAAAAACTCGCGCTTGAGCCGGGAAAACAGGTTTCGCTCCTTGGTTTTCCGGTCATAGACCAGAACCCGGTTGATGTGCGGGTTATTGGCCAGCATGGCGTCGGTGACCGAGTTGACCGCCACGGTGATTTCCGCATCAGGAAAAGCCTCCCTGAGGGCGCGCAACGCCGGCGTGATCATCAGCACGTCGCCAATGTTCCGGAACTTGAAGACGCCAATGCGGCGGATTTTATCGCGGTTGAGCACCATTTGCCCGGATTATCAGGGAAATGGAGGGGGCAGCGCAATAGACTATTCGTGGCCGGTTTTTTTATTTATCGTCGCCCCCATCGGCATGAATCCG